>CALDYJ010000096.1 GCA_937941095.1 uncultured Saprospiraceae bacterium
TCAATGAGTCAACACTTATTGGATTCAATCTTCCAGAAGCTACATCAGCGACACTAAGAGTGTTTGATGTATCAGGAAAGACACTTAGAGTAATTGAAGGCGATTTCGCTAGAGGTTACAACGAGGTTTCAATTGAGAGAAGTCAACTACAGGCAACTGGAGTACTTTACTACCAATTGGATACTGATACTGATTCAGCAACTAAGAAGATGATTCTTATTGACTAATCACGATTAGTTTATCTAGTCCGCAGCCTCCGGGTTGTGGACTAGATTTTTTTTTAAAAATTCTAATAGCGATCTAAACTGTTATAAAAAACAAAAACACTATGAGTTCTTAACAAACACTCAAACTTTTATCTAAACACAGTTTAAATCGGTTTTTGGGATGAGTCCCTTTACTTGCAAAAGTAAAGGGACATTTTTTTTGGCCTTGCCTAAAACCCATACAAATTCCAAAGAAATATGACTTGTTCCCGTGTTTACGTCACAAGAAAGCTCATAGAATAAATGTCCATTGAGCTTAATGAGAAGTTTGTTCTAAACGCACTGTCACATAATGATGACATGATTACTTTCTATTATAACATTCATATTACATTTTTGAATTATAAACAAACAGCAGTCTCGCAACACTCACCATATTGAGACCCTTCAAAATCTGTAATGGATTTGCATTTGCAATTAAGCAAATCAGCATATTTCCATAACTAGATTTCAAATTCATATACACGGAATTGACGACTTCAATGTCAGCACATGCACTAGGCATTTGTGTTTATTCTATATCATATTAATGCATTTTGAAGACCCCCCTTAGAAGAAATACCTCATCCTATTGATGTTGGTACTTATTTGAAAATTTATTTACTAATCAAAATTAGCATTATGAATGATCCTAAACGTTTACTTAGGTTTTTAAACGTTAGGCCCGGAAAACTAAAAACACTATTTGTTCTCCTAGGTCTGACAATTTTTTGTTTTTCATCGATCTATTCCCAAGATCCTTGTAGTGAATCACCCTTTGATGAAGACTTTCCAGTTGCAGCTCCAGGGGTGATCATAAATGATTCCATCGATTTAAGAGAAGGATGCGCTTTAATGACAAATCCTATTCTTCAAGCTGGTGGAGAATACGTTGTCCAATTAGCAGCATTTACTTCATACGAATTTGAAATTTGTAGAAACAGCAATGGCTTTTATCCACAAACTGAAGTTTGGTTAGACGATGTCAATGCAGTTGCAAATTACGATGGACGATTTGATGGTGCTGATGGAGATGAATGTTTTACATTGTCTTATTCTTCCTGTGATGTTGAAGACATCTATTTTGTATTGTATGCTCACGAATGCATAAGTTCTTGGCAAGAATTTGAATTGAAAGTCATTTCTTGTACAACATGTAGCATCACTTGCAGTAATCAGATTGCTTCATTAGATCAAGATGAATGTGTTGCAGAAAGTATCTCCTTAACTAATCCTACAATTACTGGTTCTTGCTTCGAATTAGCAGATCTTGAATACGCTCTTCTTGATGAAAATGATGTAGAAGTGGCTACTGGTGCTTGGGATGCGGCCGAAGAAGCTTTCGAACCAATATTAGGACTTGCACCTGGATGTTATTCAGTAGTTTGGTCTTATGAAGACGGAACTTGTATTTATGAAGTTGAAAATCCTTGTACACTCTGTTTGAATGATGTTATCTTGAGTTGCAAAGGAGGAACAAGAGAGATTACTTCTATTTCAGATTGCACTTCCTCAATGGCGGTTTCATCAATTATTAAAGGAAGCATTTGTGAAGATACAGGTGGAGATGATTGTTTCGTCTATGAAGCTTCTTATAATGGAACTGATTGGTATGAAGATGATCTTCCTTTTCCAGCTTTAGGTACCTATGAAGTAAGTTTACGAGTTAGGTATTATACAGATTGCGCAGATGAGTCCACGCTATACATTGAGAAAATGGTTACTTGTTTTACGGCACAAGTTGTAAATAATAGTGGTCCATCTTGCTCATTAGGAAATAAATCATCTTGCAATTATTGTGGGATGGATAATGCTACTGATGCTCCTACATTCAGCTATTGTGGTGCTACGGTAAGTGAACCAACTTCTCTGGATGTAGAAATTGGGGTGTGTGGAATTCTCGAAAATGGAGACACTGACATTGATTTGAATAATGTCAGCACAGATGCTAACGGATTTATTGATCAGTTAAAAGCATTAGGATATAATATATTATTGCCTGATTGCATTCCAGGATCTGGATCTCTTGACGAAGGTGATGGTGCGGGTCGAGGAACATCTTGTAATTTCACCATTGACCACATAATCGAAAGAACTTGGACAGCTTTTGTAGAAGTTAATGGCGAAAGAAGAGAAGAATCCTGTGCTGAATACATCTTTGTTTTAAAGCCTTCTATTGATTGTATACAAGTTGAAGATTATTTAGCTGAGTGTACAGGAGAAGCATTAGCCTTAGAACCTGCAAATTTAGTTGGAGACATTGCAAATGATAATGTTGATCCTGCCCTAGATGGATATTTTCCACAATATGCACCTTATTATGTGACGCCAGAAGGAGATACTGTTTCTCTTTTAGGTACTGGTGTTTGTCACATAGCAGCAGCAGTTAAAGGAGATACAGAATATACAGCATCTTGCCCTATAAAGAGTCACCTTTTAAGAAAATGGAATATCTCTGATTGGTGCGCAGCAAGAAGTGGTGATACAGCAAATGATTACCGTCAATTAAGACAAAATGTAAAAACAGAAGATACAACTGCTCCAACTTGGGATGATGATGAGTGTCCAGGCATCAATGATGATGGTGGGAGTAATAAACCATTTGAAACTTCAGTAGGAACTGATTGTATGGTGCTTACAGATGTAAGCGTATATTTTCCAAAAGCAACAGATTTGTGTTGCGATGTGGATGACTATTCTGCTAAAGTTTATTTTGGTTCTAAAACTGAAATACCAAGTTCAATCAACGAAACACTTCAAGTTGGTGAAGGAACAAACTACGTGCTAAGCAAAGGATTTTATAGAGTTGACGTTACAGAAAAAGATGCTTGTGGTAATGAGTCTGATGTCTGCAGTGTTTACATAAAAGTTCTTGACACCACAGCTCCATCAATTACAAACAATAGTGCTAATGGTCAACAATTAACTTTAGTCGATGGTAAATTTACTTACTGCACTGATGATGTAAATTGTGATCCGGATGATAATTGTTCAGCTGATGATGACATCACAATACAAATCGCCTTAATGCCAACCGATGGGTCGGATCCAGTTTTCTCTTCTGACTGCATTGAGTTTGAATGTAGAACGGACACCGTTATGATCATCGGAAGATTCACAGATGAATGTGGCAATTTTAATGATTGCATGACTGAAATTACTTTCAAAGGAGGAGCATCATTAGTATGTGACGATTTAGTTGATCCGACAACAGCAGTTTTATGTAGTGCTTATTCAGAAATGGAGATTTATGGTACACCTCCTTCTGTAAATGCAAATTGTGGAGGAAAACTGGAATGGTCGGATGATGATTCTGATTTAAAGTGTGGTACTGGTACAATCATTAGAACCTTTTTTGTAACAAAAGACGGAGCTCAGGTGATTGGGTCTAACGAATGCGAGATGAAGATAAAAATTGAAGACATCGATTTAGTGATAACTCCGCCTGTCAATTTAGATCCGGGAGATTGCGATACAACTAATTACATATGGAATGCACCAACAAGTAATAGTGAAGATTTATGTGTAGATGATGTGGTCATTACTTTGCAAACGCCAGATGAGGTTATAGATGAAACATGTCCAGATATTGATGTAGTCAGGACTTGGAACATTACTAGGCCATGTGATCCTGATTTTACCACAATAGTTGTCATGGATACTGTTAGGTTTGTAAAGTGCTGCCCTGATGAAGTTACCTCAGATTTGTTTGCTCCTAGCACAGAAAATCCTGACGGTTTTGCGAACGATAAAGTTTTTGTTGATCTAGAAACTAGTTCAGATTTTACAGGATTTACTTTTCAATTATTAATATCCGTTGATACTGACTTGTGTACAGTATTAAGTAACACTGAAGTTGCGGAAGAGATAAAAACACTTTGTACAAATGATGATAATATAATAGTAGGAGATACTATTTCAACGGGAAGTAGGCCTGAATGGTCAAGAGCGACTAGAACAGGAGCGGAATGTTACATTATCTTAGTTTGGGCCGGAGGAGTAGACGACAAACCTTGCTGTGAATGTGGATTTACCTTTTATCGAGAAATTTTACCAAATGGTCGATCTGTTGCTGGTAGAATTTTCAATGAAGAATTAATTCAAGTAGAAGAAGTCATGGTTGATCTTCAGAATTCTTCTGAACCGGTTGACATGACAAATTCAGATGGAGAGTATTTGTTTGAAGAAATTCCATCAGGAAGTAATTATAACGTCATTCCTCAAAAGGATACAAATCCATTGAATGGTGTGACTACTTATGATATAGTATTAATCTCCCAACACATACTGGGCTTAGGTAGTTTAAGCACGCCATATAAGTTAATTGCTGCGGATGTAAATAACGATGGCCAGATTACCACTTATGATCTGGTACAATTAAGATCATTGATTCTTTACACAATTAATGATTTCCCAAGCAATACAAGTTGGAGATTTGTTGATGCTGCTTATCAATTTCCAGATGTCAACGATCCATGGGGACAAACTTTCCCTGAACAATACGAAATTGTCAATTTAGACAATGACATGTTGGTTGATTTTGTTGCTGTAAAAATTGGAGATGTAAATTGCTCTGCGATCACGAGTAATGCTGCACCAGCTGATATCAATAGTAGAAGGGCGCCACAAGTAATAAGTGCTTTAGATAAAGTACTTAAGCAAGGCGAAGAAGTTGATTTAGCTTTTTCTTTTGAAGAAATTCAAACGCTTAATGCTTTACAATTCACCATTGGATTTGATAAAACTGCTTTAGAAATTGTAGATGCTTATTCAAACGATGACAAATTACATGCTTCAAATTTTGGATGGAATACGATTGAAGAAGGAGCATTGACTTTTGCTTGGAGTAATCATACTCAAATGGAGGTTAAAGATTTATTCAAACTAAAAGTTATTGCGAAACGAGAAGTGAAGTTGAGTAATGTTATCAACATCAACTCAAGATTTACAGATGCCATTTCTTACAATGAAGAAGGAGCAGCTTCTGAACTTCAGCTTGCTTTCATTAATAGTATTGGACAACAATATGTGGATAATGGTTTGATGCTTTATCAGAATAATCCAAACCCATTTAAGGAATTTACAAACATTGGTTTCGAAATTCCAACTGAAGGCTTAGTTAAACTAACGGTCTTCGACATCAATGGTAAATTAATATTATCAAATGAAAAAGTATTTGCAAGAGGGTATAACGAAATCAGGATTTCAAAAGATCAATTGTCTCTTGGAGGGGTACTCTATTATCAATTAGATACTTCTGCAGGTACTGCAAGCAAAAAGATGATTGTGATAGATTAAATAAAGGCTTTAGGATGTCACGTTTCATCCCATAAACCGACATCCTGCCTTTTTAAGATAGATTTTTTAGTGATGTACAATCCGCTTCGAATTTTTCGGAGCGGATTTTTTGTATTGCTTTCAAAAAATACCCTTTATTGGGTAGTAAAAATGCGAATATATAATCTATATTTGCCATGCGACAGGCACACGCTATGATCGCAGAGTTTATATAGCAGAAGCTCACACAACAAAACGTTTTAATCCCTGTTGTTTCCCGTAACCGATCACACTGTACAGTAATGTAC
This sequence comes from uncultured Saprospiraceae bacterium, assembly GCA_937941095.1. Classification (GTDB taxonomy): domain Bacteria; phylum Bacteroidota; class Bacteroidia; order Chitinophagales; family Saprospiraceae; genus JALZVN01. Next base: position 5,831 of record CALDYJ010000096.1, read on the forward strand.
GTTTAAACACGTAGTTTAAAAAAAATTACAAATTATGATCTCATGGACTATATCAAACTATGTTTGCCATTCTTGTTGGTTGAAAAACCAATTGCGATCTATCAATTCTGATGGATCTTTTTTCATTTAAGCAACACATGTGATACACTAAAGATTATCGGTTATGGGATGATAACATTCGGTGAGGCTTTGTAAAAAGCCCACCGATGTTTTTTTTACCCTACCTCGGTTTAGAATAATCGAATAATCGAATAATCGAATAATCGAACAGTCGAACAGTCGAACAATCGAACAATCGAACAATCGAACAATCGAACAGTCGAACAGTCGAATAATCGAACAGTCGAACAGTCGAACAATCGAATAGCTCGCACAGTTCGAATAGCTCGTACAGTTCGAATAGCTCGCAAAGTTCTAATAGCTCGTACAGTTCGTCCAGCTTCAAATACGTATGTCCTTGATAAAAAAGATAGAAATTAGAAAAGTTTTAAAAAAAATCAAGCTGTAAGTAACTGTTAATGAGTGAATTGTGACTTATTTTGATTTTTATTTCCTTTTTTATGAAACAGTTTGAACCCACCTAAGTTTAATTCTACAACACATTCCAAAAGGACTTATATGTTCTTTTAAGAATAGTGCCATTCCATAACCTTCCCACAAACCGATCTTTGTAGACCGACGTGTTTACAATTGCAAATTATTTATTCAAGCGAATAGATTTCATTCTGTACTACAGTTTTGAAATTCTTCTATTTGTTTGTTTTGATGTTTGGGATTGTGTGACTCGTATACCCTTAACTAAATTTTTATTGATAGCATCAAGCTAAACACTTGTGTTTTGCTTGTGCTTAACTGAGACCTCTGTGTGCAAATGCACACCCTGGAACGGTATGGCTATGCCTATACATATAAAAATGACTTATAATTTTTTGACTTATTTGAATAACGCTTTAATTTTTTTACACTAAAAAATCTCTTACACTATGAAGCACTTTTTAGACCCTATATTAAATAACAAAAGGGTTAATACTTCGAATTATTTTCCCGTAGAGAACACCCAAAGTCTCATAAAAAACATTGGGAAAGTCTTAGTCATGATGACACTTTTACTAGGTATGCAAACTTCAATTTTTGGACAGTGCATGCCTCTTCCTGTAGTAGCTGATCAGGATTCTACACGAATTTTGCCAACAACATGCGACGTTTCAGATACTTTTGCAGGTAAAACTGGAAACGTTTGGGAATTTACAATTGACAATGCAAAATCTTACGATTTTAAAATTTGTGCATCAGGTTTTACGCCTTCAGCGGAGCTTTACGATGCACTTCCTGCAGTAGCTCCAGAATTGGATATGTCATCTGCTGTAAGTGCAGACGGCTGTATTACAGTTACTTATGATGCAAATGGCGTAGCTCCTTGTACTTCTGCAGATGATCTTATTTATTTAGCCATCTATTCTCATTCTTGTTTAAAGGATTGGAAAGATGTAACGATTGAAGTAAGTTGTTCTTGCTGTTCGATCGAATGTGCTGAAGATGTACACGTTGCTGCATCACAAGCTACTTGTTTAGCAAATGCTTTTACAATTCCAGTACCAACATTAGACGGCCCTTGTAATCCAATGGTTTCTTATGCTATTAGTCCAGCTTTGGCTCCTGCACCAGTTCCTGCTTCTCCAGTAGATGTAACGGCAACAACAGAATTAACTGTAGCAGCAGGTGTACCTGTTGGAGCTTATGTAATTACATGGACAGCAATGGACTGTGATGGTGGTACTTATGTTTGCGAACAAAATGTAATTGTAGAACCAATCATGGTTTGCAATGACAATGTAAACATTACTTTAGGTGCTGGTTGTTGGATTGATATTACTCCTGACATGATTTTAGAAGCCCCTTGTGCGACAGATGCTGATTACACAGTTTGTGTAGAAGGTAATGATCCGGGTGATCCACGTATTACAACACCTGGTGTCCACACTGTTACTATCAAATACACACCTTTAGTTCCAAATCAATTTTCTGGTGTTTACTGCTGGGGATATGTAACTGTTGAAGATAAATCAGGTCCTACTTGTGATATTCCTTTAGCAGAGAGAGAAGTAAATATTTCTTGCGGGGAAGAAATTCCTTGCGCAGAACCTACATTTGATGATTGTACTGGAGTGGATGATACAAGTATGACTACCGTAGAGTATGGAGTTTGTGGAGAAATTAATGGTGTTGTTGCTACAGAAGATGGTGATAGTGACCTATCTGATGATTTACCTTTGACGGTTAATGGTGTTGAGATTCCAGCACCGACACCTGCTGAAGCAGCACCTTATTTAGCTGCAGGATTTGTTTTAGATCACGTAATTGCAAAGACTTGGCAGGCAGTTGATGTCAATGGATTTGTATCAACATCTTGTATTCAATGGATATATATTTGGAGACCGGGATTGGTGTTTCCACCTTTGTTAAATGCAGAAGTTGAATGTGGTTCAGACATAGACGCCTGTTCTATGGCAGCTATCGATGCACAATATGTTCCTCACTATTCTAATCCTAAATTTGATGGACCTGCAGGACCTGCAGTAACTTTACCAAGTGGAGATCCTGCAACTGCAGTTGATGCCGATGGTGATTTAGAATTCGTACCTATTTGTGATGGCCAACACATGGTTTGTAAATACAACGTTTCAAGTGAAGATAAACCATTGTTGGACTTATGCGGAACTACAGAAAAGATAATTAGAGAATGGATTGTAATTGATTGGTGTACTGGTGATATTATTACTATCCCAGGATTTGGACCTTTCATAGAATACAAACAAATCATAAAAACAATAGATACTGAAGTTCCAGAATGGAGCAACTGCCCGGGAGAAGGAGATGCAGGATACGATGATGAGAATCCTATTGTTTTGACAACCTCAAATACAGGACCAAATCAATGTTACTTCTTCGGTCAATTGACTCATCCTACTGCAACCGATTCATGTAGTGATCCTTTAGTCTACAGTGCTGCTATTTATGATGTTAATGGAGCATTGGTTGCAAATGTTTTAGATCTATCAGTTCCAGTACAATTGAGTACAGGAGAATATGCTATTGAGTATTTTGCAACAGATGATTGTACGAATACTTCTATTGATTGTACGGTTTGGTATGTTGTTAATGATGACGATAAGCCTGTTGCAATTTGTGATGAAAGCACAGTAATTTCTTTGACCAATGTAATAAATGGAGATGCACAAATTTGTGCTCAAAACTTAGATTCAGGATCATACGATAATTGTGGCATTACAAGCATGATGGTAAAAAGAATGGGCGATGATGATTCTACTTTTGCGCCTTGCTTAACAGTAAGTTGTGCTGATTCTGGTACTCCTATAATGGTTGTACTAAGAGTCATAGATGCCTCTGGTAATTTTAATGAATGCATGGTTGAAGTAGAAGTACAAGATAAGATTGGACCTTTCATTACTTGTCCAGATCCTATTAGCATAAACTGTACACAAGATTACAGTGATTTAAACATTACAGGAAATGTTTTAGCGGATGTTTCTAGTGCACCAGGAGGCAATGGATTTGCTTTTGATAATTGTGTTTTGGATTCAATTACCTATTCAGATGATGTGATGTTAGATTGTGGTGCAGGTTCAGTAGTAAGAACATGGACTGCATGGTCGAATGGAACAACACAAAGTTGTGACCAAACAATAGAAGTTACACCAAATACAGAATTTATAGTAGTATTTCCAGAAGATGTTTTAATGGATGGTTGTCCAAGTAGTATCGGAGATACAGGTGAGCCTATCGTAAGTGGTGCAATTTGTGCTCAAATTGCCATCAGTTCTGAAGATCAAAAATTTGAAGTAGTTGACGGTGCATGTTATAAAATATTTAGAACATGGACAGTCGTTAACTGGTGTAATTATGATCACCTAGCTGACAATACGGATTCTGGCGATGTAATAGATTTAGACTTAAATAAATTTAAAGATGATGGTGATGGTTATTTCAGATACGTGCAAGTAATCAAAGTCAACGATACAACAAGACCTGAATTTACAAACTGTCCTGACGGTACAGTAGTGGTTGATATTAATTCTACAGGATGTGAAGGTTACCTTGACTTAACCCTTTTAGCTTCAGATGATTGTAATACAAATGATCTTGAATATTGGTGGGAGGTAACAAGAGAAGATGGATCAACTAATGCTCAATCTGTTAGTAACAATGTAACTGGATTCTTTCCTGTGGGAACTCATTCTGTTACTGTGCATGTAAATGATGGTTGTGGAAATAGCAACTCTTGTACTTTTGATTTTGAAGTTAGAGATAAGAAAGCTCCAACACCTACTTGTATTCATTTATCAACCGATTTAATGAATGATGGTTCTGGCTCAGTAACACTTTGGGCAAATGATTATGTAAGAGAAAACTCTACAACAGATAATTGTGCTTCATTTGAAGACTTATCTATTTATGTAGAAAAGGCAATAGGTTCTGATGGATCAACTGTGCCTTATACTACTAGTGTAACCTTCACTTGCGAAGATTTAAATGTTGATGCAAATGGAAGAAGAATCGCAACAAATGTAGTTGTAAATGTTTGGGTGGTAGATCCTGCCGGAAATGCTGATTACTGTACAGCTACAACATTGGTTACTGATCACGTTGTTTCTTGTCCTTTAGTTACTACTGGATCTGGAAGCACAATACTTGAAGGTCGTATTTATGATGAGATGAATCAAGATGTCGAAAATGTTATGGTTGAACTTAATTCTACAGGTACTACTATGGCTCCATATTTAACTACAAATTCAGGACTCTATAATTTCCCAGGTCTAACTATGAATAATAGCTATACTGTCGAACCTGAGAAAGACATGAACCCAGTAAATGGAGTTACTACTTATGACTTGGTTTTGATGTCTCAGCACATCATAGGGACTATGCCATTAGACTCTCCGTACAAGATCATTGCGGCAGATGTAAATGGAGATGGAGAAGTTACCACATTTGATTTGGTACAATTGAGACAATTAATATTATATGTTATCACAGACTTCCCTACTAATAAATCATGGAGATTTATTGATGCGAATCATACATTTAGTAATCCACAAGATCCATTTAGTAATGTATTTCCAGAAGTAATTTCAATATCTTCTTTGAATGCAAACACATTAGCTGATTTTGTAGGAATAAAAGTTGGTGATGTTGACAATAGTGCGACTCCTAATACTTTGCTAGGTTCTGAAGACAGGTCGAGTGACGTGATCACTTTATCTACTAATGAATTAAGTTTTAAAGCTGGTGAAAGAGTGGCCGTCCCTATAAATGCAATTGGATTAGAAGCTATAGCTGGATTACAATATTCTTTAAAGTTTGACAAGACGGTATTAGAATACATTGATTTTGAAAGTGCAGAATTAACAAATCTTTCTGATGCAAACTTTGGATATGCTTTGTTAGATGAAGGAATCCTTACGGCAAGTTGGAGTAATCAAACTGGAGCAGCTAATGCTTTAGAAGAAGGATTGCTTTATACTTTAAATTTTGTTGCGATCAACGATGGAACTCTTGGAGATGTACTTTCTCTAAATTCTAGATACACGACTGCAGAAGCATTTGATGCTGAAACTGTATATGACGTAAATCTTGTGGTTGAAACAATTACAGGACAAAACAATACTGCAAATGTTGGTTTTGAATTATTCCAAAACAAACCAAATCCATTTAAAACTCAAACAGCTATAGGTTTCAATTTACCTGAAGCTGGTCAAGCGACCTTGAGAATTATGGATCTGTCAGGTAGAGAATTACTCTCTTTATCAAACCAATATGCAAAAGGATATAATGAAATCGAAATTAATTTAGAAGACTTAGAAGTTCAAGGTGTCATCTACTATCAACTAGAAACAGCATCTGACATGGCTACTAAAAAGATGATTATTATCCAATAAGAAACGACTGCTTTTAAAGCAGAATCAAAGAGAATTTAGTTGAGTAGCTAAGCTTTATAACCTTAGTGAAAAATTAGGGGTCTCAAAGTTCATTTGTTCAGCCTCTTCCTGGTTTATTCCAGGGAGAGGTTTTTTAGTTTACATAACGTCATTTTCTTATGAAAATGACGTTTAAATTGCCTATATCTTTGTATATTACCTAAACATTTCCAGCAGATCAACGAAAGCCATCACAGTACATTAGGTATTATTCTAATGTTTATCACCTTTTGACATTAATAAATAAAACGTACAAACCGTAAACAATGAAAAAAGTATTTTACACAACTCTTATATTTTTAGGCTTATTATTGGGGCAAAACAGCCTTTTTGGCCAATGTAGAGCGGCGGCTGGAACAATCCAGTCAGTTATTAGCAACAATTTTTGCCCGGGAAGTGCAGTACCAGTGACAGTCTGTGGCTACAATCCTGGCGGCATAACTTACATTCTTATGACTGATGCTGCAGGCAACATTATGTCTGCACGAGGGCCATTAACAACTGGACCAGATGGATGTGCTTTAGCAGTCTTCACACTCCCAGCGACTTGCGGAGAATGTTACAATTTTTATTCTTATAACTTTTTTAGAACAGTTCCAGCTACTCCTGATGATCTTTTTCCTCCAAATGTAGCTCAGATTGATTGCACTGTTCTTTGCTGTGATTTGAGTGCTCCAACTACTTATTGTGGAGTAGATAATGAACCACCATCCGCTACAGGATTAGATGATGTCATTAACATTGAATGTGGAGCAGAAATAGATTATGAAATTGATGTACACGCCTTAACAGTAATTGATAACTGTTCTACACCTTCAGTTAGCTATCTAAGAGATATAAGAACTGGTACCGGTTGTCCAGGAGATGCCCTGAGAGTAGAAAGGTTATATGCCTTGGCTGATGTTTGTGGAAATGGAACCAATTTCGTTCAAACTTTTGCATACGAAGCACCTGTATTAAAATTAGATTGTGAAACAATCGGAGTAGAATGTTTTGAAGAAATAGTACACAGCAAAGAACAAGTTATCGATTCCATCGGTTGCGAAGTAGATTATTACATTGAATACGATCTTGTCAAAGTCACCGAGGTCGGTGGACCTTTTTGTAACCTAACTTGCTATCACTATGCCTATGATGTAAAAGATGCTTGTGGTCAACAAGAATCTTGTACAAAAATATATGTGATCATTAATGATGGACCTATTTTCCAAAACGGTCCTGAATCAATTGATGATTTAATGGAAGAAGATACCATAGTATTGCACTGCGATCCTTATGTTGACGAAGACATCGAAGATTGGTTAGATAGTAAAGTGGCGATGGGGCACTGTGATGATGATTCTGTAAACCAGTGGAATACGTATGACCCTAATGGCTTTGAAAATGGATGTGGAGCAGGAAATACTGGCGAACAGTTGGTTACCTTTTATGCTGAAGATCAATGTGGTAGACTAGATACTTGTTGGGGAGTTATTGTATTATTAGATACTATTCCTCCAAATCAAAAGCAGATCGCTAAAGATCTTTGTATCTCTTGTTCTGATGACATAGAAACGGAATGGAATGATTGGTTAGCTAACAATGGAGGAGCAAGAGCCGTTGATTATTGTGGTGCTGTAACATGGTCTACAGACCCAGCTGATCCGGATTACTTTGTAGCTTGTTCGGCAGAAGAAGGAGGTATAGATGTAACTTTTATAGCTTCAGATGATTGTGGAAACACTTTAACAAGTACTGCAAATTTTAAAATATTAAATGATGGGCCACCTACTGTTGATGTAGAGGCTATGAATATGGATGTTGATTGTACCATTGATTATGAACAAGCTTTTAATGATTGGCTTGCTAATAATGGAGGAGCACAAGCAAGTGGATGTGGTAATCTAACTTGGTCTTATGATCCACCTAATGCGACTTTGGACATTTGCAATAATGCAGGAGGAACTATGGTTACTTTCACAGCAACAGATGAATGTAACCAAAGCATTAGTACTTCTGCTACCTTTAATGTATCAGATTCTGGAGCTCCAACACTTTCAGCAACTGAAGATTTAAATTTGGATTGCTCAGTTGATCCAATGACAGCTATACAAGCTTGGTTAGATGATCATGCAGGTTCTGTAGCAACAGATGATTGTACAGATGTAACTTGGACAAATGATTATGCTGGTTTGCAAGAAGACTGTCCTGGTTCTGGGACTGCATTAGTTACTTTTACAGCAACGGATGAATGCAGCAATGCTAGCACAGTTACCGCTACTGTTAGCGTAAGTGATATGGAAGGACCTGATATTTCAGCTATTCCAGAAGAGTATACAGTGGAGTGTGGACCTAGTTCAACTGCAGAAGTTATAGCTTGGCTAGAAGATTTTGGCGGAGCAAATATAAGCGATGGGTGCTCAGATGTGAGCCTTGTCTCAGATGCAGCAACCTTCAGCATTATACCAGATCCTGATTGTCCAGGTACAGGTACTGGAGTAGTAAATTATACAGTAAGCGATGAATGTGGTAACGAAAGTACTGGTTCAGTTACAGTAAGCGTCGTAGATACTACTGCTCCTGTTTTTGGAGATGTACCAACAGATAAATCTGATGACATCACGGCCACTGATAATTGTGGAGATGTAAACATCACAATTAGTGATGAGCCAATAGCAGGTGCTGCTTGTACATGCATAAGAACGTGGACTGCAACAGATGCTTGCGGAAACAGTGCAAGTGTAAGTGGTGAAGTTTCTGGGACTGATGGAACAAATCCTACAATTGTGTATGATCCAGCTGATCTAAATGTAGCTTGCGGAAATGACATCGATCCTTCTGTAGTAACGGCTACGGATGATAACCCAGGTGTCATGATTACATGGACACTTATCTCGGATGATGATGAATGTGATGCAGATGGAAGTGTTGTTGCAGTGTATGAATTTACGGCAACAGATGCCTGTGGAAACTCAGTTAGTGAAACATTGACTTTTACAGCAGACTCAGATAATGAACCACCAGTATTTGTTTCCTTCCCAAATAACCTAACGTTTTATTGTTCAGAAGGTATCGTGTGGCCAGATCCTGTCATCGAAGATAATTGTAGCGGTGTGACCTTGACTTGTGAAACTTGGTTAAATGATGGAGCCGTTGAAGAAAATTGTAATAATGGTTTCGGTTATGACATCTTTAAATTATGGACAGCAACCGATGCATGCGGTAATTCTAGTCAAGCCTCTTCTTTGGCTTGGGCAGTTACTGATGATTATGTTGGACCTAAGTTTGAATTTGTTCCTGAAGACATGGAGGTGGAGTGTGGACAAGACTTGGCCTTTGGAGAAGCAATTTGTAACTCACAATGTGGAAATGTAACCTTGACTTTTGAAGATGTTACCATGGAAGGGGACTGTGCAAATGGAGGAGAATACATTAGAATCTGGACGGGTACTGATCAATGTGGTAAAGTATCAACAGCTCAACAAGTGATTACCGTTCCAGCAGATACTGAGGCACCAATTTTTACTTTTGTACCAGATAATAAAATAAGCGAATGTGGTGAAACGATTGAATTCGGAACGCCAGCATGCGAAGATAATTGTGCTACAATAAATCATTTAAATGTTCAATACAATGATGCAGCAAGCGAAAGCGGTTGTGGACTAATTAGAACTTGGACGGTAACAGATTTATGTGGCAATATAGCTACTGCTTCACAAGAAATTACTTTTAATGATACTGAAGCACCAACTTTTGAAAACATAGTCGAGACTAAATCAATCAACTGTGGAGAAAACCCAGTTTTTGATTTTCCCACAATAAGCGACCTCTGTGGAGAAGTTACACATAATTATGTTGATCAAACATTAAATGAAAATTGTGCAGGACAAAATTCTCTGCAAAGAACTTGGACTGCTACTGATGCATGTGGTAACATAGGAACCTTTAGTCAAACTATAGAATTTATAGATAATGATGCTCCAATTTTTGAAGCGATGGAAGAAGTATTATATACTGATTGTTCAGGTAATGTTTCTTTTGCTCAAGCGAATGCTACAGATCAATGTGGAGGTTTAGATAACTTAACATTTGAAGACTCAGCTGTACAAGAATTGGATTGTACAAATTGTATTTCTAAAACCATAAGAACATGGACCGCTGTTGATGTTTGTGGTAATGTTGCTACTATGCAACAAGAATTACATCTTATGGATTATGAGGCACCAGTTTTCTCAAACATTGAAAGTTTCGTAGAAATTGATTGTGGTGCAGATTATGAATTCGATGTACCTGAAGCTACAGATGAATGTGGAGTAATGAATGTATATTTTGAAGATGAGGAGCTGGAAGGAGATTGTTCGACAGGTAAACTTATGACTAGACATTGGTTTGCCCTTGATGCTGCAGGAAACGAAAGCAGTATTCAACAAACAATAAAAGTATTTGATAACATAGCACCTGTCATAGAAACAGTTTTGGAAGACAAAGAAGCGTCATGCGGAACTGAGATTGATTTTGATGCAATTATTGCAGCAGATGCTTGTACAGAAATTACAATTAAAGAAGAAGTGATTACAGAACAAGGAAATTGTCCAAGTGCATATGTTTTAACAAAGGTTTGGGTAGTGGAAGATGCATGCGGGAATCAGGCTACTACTTCTCAATCAATTTCTTATTCTGATACCGATGCTCCAGTATTTGAAGCATTGGCAATGGAGAAAGTTATTTCTTGTAACGATGCATTTGAGTTTGATGTTCCTGTTGCAAACGATGCTTGTAGTACAGTAGAATTAAGTTTTGAAGATGAAGAAATGGCTGGTACTTGTAACGGTCTAAGATCAGTTATTAGAACATGGACAGCAACAGATGCATGTGGCCAAGCAGAAACGATAGTACAACATTTGATCACAGAGGACCTAAGTATTCCTGAATTTTCTTATTTACCAGAAGATAAAATAATCCAATGTGGAGATGATGTGGTTTTTGAAAATGCTGAAGGATTTGATGCTTGTACAGAAGTTACCCTTACTTATGAGGATTATGAAGAAAATCAAGCTTGTGAAGGCAATAGCGTTTTTATAAGAAGCTGGACAATTACAGATGAGTGTGGTAATATGGCGTTTGGGTCACAAAAAATTGTCCAAGAGCTAGATACTGAAGCTCCAGTGTTGAATACAGTTCTTGAAGACAAAACGATTTCTTGTGGTGTTAACTTAGAATTTAGTGAGCCTGGATTTACCGATAATTGTTCAACAGTAGATTTGACAATGGTGGAATCAAGTGAAAGTTTAACTTGTGAAACAAAGCACACAAGAACCTGGACTGCAGTGGATGCATGTGGTAATGAAACTGTGGTTGCTCAAGTTATTACACAAGTTGATCAAGAAGCACCCATCTTTTCGAATGCAATAGAAGATCAAGAAATGACATATGAATATTATAAAAACTTTGTTGCGCCTCAACTTTCTGCAACGGATAATTGTGGCGAGGTAGACATACAAGGTCCAATTGTTGAAGAATCTGGAGAATGTCAAGACTTAATTTATACACATACCTATACAGCAATTGATGATTGTGGACTTTCTACAAGTACTTCATTTCAAGTTAGTATAAGTGATGCAATGCCAGAGTTTAATTTTGAAGAGCCTGGAGTAGTTGATTGTGGAGAAGAATTAACACTTGCTTTGAATCATTTGTCAAGCACCAGCAAAACCATTGTATGGGACTTAGTAGCAGGTGCGGACAATGGATGGGAAATCTCAACCTTTAATGCAAATGGAGCATCCATTATTAGTGGAACAGGAGAGGCAATAGTGTCAGTTAAGAGTGCAAATGAATTGGGTTGTGAAGTTAGCCATTCAATTACATTGACTTGCGAAAGGTCAGTGACTTCCGCATCAACGATTAAGGCTGTTGAAACATTAGCCATCATGCCAAATCCTGTATCAGATAGATTAACGCTTCAATTGGAAAGTAGTCAATCTAGTTCTTTCGATCTTAGCATAGTGGATATGTTAGGAAGAACTTTGAAGAGACAGGTGATAGATGTCCATAATGGTCAAAATAGTTTTGAAATCGAGGTTATGGATTTAATATCTGGTGCTTATTTTATCAATTTACAAAATGGTAAAGAGCATCAAGCGATTAAATTCATAAAACAATAAGCTAAATAAAATTGTATAATAAAGGTGCATGATTAATTTCGTGCACCTTTTTTATTTTTGCACCAGAAATCAAAGTGTTTTATGCGGATAATGGCCATTGACTACGGAATGAAAAGGATAGGTCTTGCTGTGACAGATCCACTCCAGATTATAGCGACAGGATTGGATACCATAGAAAACGCTCAAATATTTGATTTTTTGAAAGGGTATTTCGAGCAAGAAGGAGTGACGGAAATTGTGATTGGGGAACCTAGACATAAAGATGGAAACCCAACCTACCTGACGCCAAAAGTTCATACATTTGCTGAAAGACTAAAAAAAGATTATCCAGATAAAGAAATCCATCTGGTAGATGAAAGCTTTACAAGTGTAGAAGCAAAAGAAGCCATAAGATTGAGTGGAGCTAAAAAGTCTAAAAGAAGAGACAAAGCTTTAGTTGATAAAATAAGCGCAGTTATTATTTTACAACAATTTTTAGAAAGTAAAAGATATTCAAATAAATGATTTTACCAATTTACGCTTTTGGGCAACCAATATTAAAAAAGAAAGCTAAACCATTTGAAAAAGATGATGAAGGCTTGAATGAATTAATTGAAAATATGTGGGAAACCATGTATAATGCTGAAGGCATCGGTTTGGCTGGCCCACAAATTGGATTAGGTAAAAGAATTTTTATCATAGATACTGCTCAAATAGAAGGTAAAGACAGTTCCATTAATGGGCTCAAGCAAGTTTTTATTAATGCAGAAAAAATAGAAGAAACAGGAGACTTGAAAGATTATGAAGAAGGATGCCTCAGTATTCCAGACATCAGGGGAGATGTAAAGCGTCCAGAAGTACTCACCATTAGATTCTATAATGAAAAATTTGAAGAGTTTACAAAGACATTTACCGGTTTAAATGCACGGGTCATTCAGCATGAATATGATCATATAGAAGGAAAATTATTTATAGAAAAACTAAAACCAATCAAAAAGAGAATGGTTAAGAGAAAGCTTGAAATCATTAAAAAGGGGATGGTGCAAGTTGATTATAAGATGAAATTCGTGCGCTTATAAAATGGCAAAAAAATCTAAAAAGTATTACGTTGTTTGGGAAGGGAATCGGCCAGGTATCTATGAGTCTTGGGCAGATTGTCAAGTTCAGATAAAAGGATATCCTAATGCACGATACAAATCATTTAAAACAAAAGCAGAAGCCCTAGAAGCTTATGGAAGTAGTTTTGCAGATCACATCGATACATCACTTAAACCAAAATCATCCAAACGAACTTATTCGGAAGAAAGTCGAAAAGAAATAATTTGGGAGAGCATAGCTGTAGATGCAGCTTGCAGCGGAAACCCAGGACCTTTAGAATATCAAGGTGTGGATACCAAAACAGGTATGCAGTTATTCCATCAGAAATTTCCTTTAGGAACAAATAATATAGGAGAGTTTTTAGCACTTGTTCATGGCATTGCTCAATTAAAAAAAGAAGGTCGAGACATTCCAATTTATTCTGATTCTAAGCATGCCTTATCTTGGGTAAAACGATGTAAATGTAATACTACATTAGTACATAATGCTAAAACACAAAATCTATATAAGATGATAGCTCGTGCAGAAGATTGGTTGCGGAACAATGAATTTAAAAATGAATTGATTAAGTGGAAAACGAAAGAGTGGGGAGAGATACCTGCAGATTTTGGAAGAAAATAAGTCAGGATTGTTAAAATAATCCTTTGGATAATAATCTTTATTCAAAACACCATTATAATTATTAATTGCATCTGTTAAAATAGAAAGTATGCTTATAGATACGCACACACATTTATACTTGGATAAATTTAGCGAAGATAGAGGAGAGGTTATCGAAAGAGCTAAAAATGAAGGCGTACAAAAATTCTTTTTACCTAATATCGATAGCGAGTCTATAGATGATATGCTTAAACTGGAAGCCAATTATAAAGATGAATTTTATGCGATGATGGGCCTACATCCATGTTCTGTAAAAGAAAATTTTAAATCAGAATTAGCTATAGTTAAAGAATGGCTCGACAAAAGAAGTTTCTGTGCAATTGGAGAGATAGGCATTGATTTGTACTGGGATAAGACATTTTTAAAAGAACAGGTAAAAGCATTTGAGCAGCAGATAGATTGGGCGATTGAATTAGATGTACCTATAGTAATCCATAGTAGAGAATCGACTAAAGAAGTAATTGAAGTTTTAGAAAATTGTAAGCATGACAAATTAAGAGGGATTTTCCACTGTTTTGGAGGATCCATTGAAGAAGCTGAAAAGATCATTGAACAAGGTTTTTATTTAGGGATTGGAGGAGTCCTGACTTTTAAGAAAGCAGGTTTAGATAAAACAATGGAGCATATAGCATTAGATCACGTAGTCTTAGAAACAGACGCTCCTTTTTTGGCTCCAAGTCCTTTTAGAGGTAAAAGAAATGAAAGTGCCTATGTTAAATTGGTAGCTGAAAAGTTAGCTGCTATAAAAGAAATACCATTTGAAGAAGTAGCAAAAATAACTAGTAGCAATGCTTTGAAAATTTTTCAAATGGAGGAATAGAAGACCATCTAATAGGTAAGAATGGAATGTGGATGTAGAAAATTTTGTTTTGTTGTTCCATTTTGCAATATTTGTAAACCTGTCTTTAAAAAATTATCAAATTTGATAAAAAGCAGGCAGTGGAGAGGTGCTCGAGTGGCTTAAGAGGTACGCTTGGAAAGCGTATATACCTTTACCGGTATCGAGGGTTCGAATCCCTTCCTCTCCTCAGTTCATTTTCTCAGTTTTATAGGTACTATTTAGGGTAAAATTTCAATTATTTTAACGATATTAAGCATTTATTAAAAACCAATTCGTAAAAACATTTTACTATGCGAAAATTTATATCTTTTTCATTACTTACACTCTGTCTAATAACATTTTCAGCGGAGTTCAGCCTTCTGTTTGGGCAAGGTGATGCACCCGAATCTGTAGGGATGCTTCAAGTTATTAAAGAATATTTTATACAGGGTGGATGGATATTCATGACCGTCGTATTAATATGTCTTATTTTAGGATTAGCTTTCTGTATTGAAAGAATCATTACACTTAACATTGCTACAACTAATACGGAGAAGCTAATGGAAAGAATTGATGAAAACCTTAAATCTGGGGATCTCAATGGTGCCATGGAGGTTTGTAAGTCAACTCAAGGACCAACAGCGAGTATTCTTTATGAAGGTCTTAGAAATGCTAATAAAGGTCCAGAAGCTGTTGAAAAGGCTATAGTATCTTATGGTTCAGTTCAAATGGGACTTTTAGAAAAAGGCTTAGTTTGGATTTCACTTTTTATAGCAATTGCACCGATGCTTGGTTTCATGGGAACGGTAATCGGGATGATTCAAGCCTTTGATAAAATCGAAGCAGTAGGAGATATCAACCCTTCTGTTGTTGCCGGTGGTATCAAAGTAGCACTTTTGACTACAGTATTTGGTCTTATTGTAGCGATTATACTTCAAATCTTTTACAATTACATCGTGAATAAAATCGATGGTATAGTAAATAGAATGGAAGATGCATCTATTGGTTTAGTAGATGTAATGGCAAGAAACAACATATTTAAATAATCTAAACAGTAGACAATATTATGTATAAATTATTGACAAAAAATGGTCAGTTGTTTGCAGTTGTTGTAGGAGCAATATCTACTTTAATAGTACTTGTGACTATAATGACAAACAGCAACAAAGGTCTACTTGATATGGATGATGCAGCCAAGAGATCAGGAGAAATTGCTTCGACAGGAATATTAGATGCTGCAACAACAATAACAATGTTTTTATTGATTGTAGCTGTAGCTGCAATGTTGATTTTCGGTATCCTTCACCTAGTTACAAATATCAAAGGTTCTTTAAAATGGATCATTGCAATTGTTGGAGCATTAGCTTTATTTATGGTCTTCAAAAATACTGCAGATCATGAAGCAACTGGAAACATTGTAGAAACGATGAGAAAATTTAATGTAAGTGAAAGTCTAAGTAAAGGAATTTCAGGAAGCATTAAATTAACAGGTTTACTGTTAATCTTCGCTTTAGGATCCATGTTAGTTATGGAATTAATGAATTTATTTAAATAAAAAAGCAAATGGCTAGAAAAAGCAATAAAGACAGACTCAGCAATGAGATAAATGCTGGATCTATGGCAGATATAGCTTTCCTGCTTTTAATCTTTTTCCTTGTGACCACTACTATTGATGTGGATAAAGGAATAACAGTAAAGTTACCACCATGGTCTGAAGAAGAAGTAGATCCAACCAAGCTTAACAAAAGGAATGTTTTTTCTGTTAACGTTAATGCTCTGAATCAACTTCAAGTCAGAGGAGAATTGATGGAAATAGGTGAGTTGAGGCAAAAAGCAAAAGACTTTATTATCAATAAAGATGATCAAGGTGCAGAAAAACCAACTAAAGCCATTATCTCCCTCAAAAATGACAGAGGAACCAAATACAATACCTATTTGGAAGTATATAATGAACTGAAAGCCGCCTATAATGAATTATGGACGGAAGATCTACAAAGAAATTATCCAGGATACAGTGATACTGAATACAACGATAAGTTACCATTAGAAATTAGAAGAGCCTTAAAGTTGAAGATTCCTTTTGTTTTATCAGAAGCAGAGCCTACAGCATTCGGGGATGAAGGTTAAACTGACTAAAATATATTTTAATGTCTAAATTCACTAAAAAAAGAGGTAAGGCCAAACCGGCGATTTCAACAGCTTCATTGCCTGATATTATCTTTATGCTTTTATTCTTTTTCATGGTTGTAACTGTGATGAGAACCTCAGAGCAAAAAGTAAAAGTAAAAGTGCCAGAAGCAACTGAACTTACAAAATTAGAGAAGAAATCTTTAGTTAACTATATCTATATCGGTAAGCCTTTAAGAAAATTTCAAGAGGTATACGGTACCTCTCCTAGGATTCAATTGAATGATAAAATATCTACAGAAGCAGATATACCATTATTTCTAGAACAGCATAAATTGAAAGTTCAAGAACAATCTAGACCACTTATTACAACGTCCTTGAGGGTCGATGAAGAGGTAACCATGGGTATTGTTCAAGATGTGAAAGTTGCGCTTAGAAAAGCAAACCAACTAAAAGTTAATTATTCAGCTATACAACGAAACAAATAGTAGTTTGTAGTTAATCAATATGTATAAAGGGTTCCAAAGTTATCTTTGGAACTCTTTTTTATTGATACACATTTCTTAGAATGTTTTGGACATAGGTATCCCAAGCAGATAAGTATTCTGCTTTTAAATTAAACTAGCGATCAATTAAAAAGTGGGCTTTGAAATTGATGAAAGGAAAGTGCATTTTTTTCTAAAGACTAATCGAACGCTTTATTTGATGGATTTCTTGCCGATTAATTCAGTAAAAACGAGAATGGCATTTACCTTAATCGATCCGAACTTTTAACCAATTTATCATCTCTCTTAATAAATCTCATAGCGAGAAAACTGAAGATAGCTGCTAATAAAGGTGAAAGCAATCCAAATTCTCCAGAAAAATGTGTGTCAACAGAAGCATTAATTTCACTCCATTCTTTATAAAAGAACAAGCCTCCTAAGACTAAAATCAATAAAGAAGCAATAAAGGCAACTCTCGCTAAATTTGCTTGTAAAGGTCTATTTTTAAACAAAAAGATTCCCACAAAACTTAGAAGAGCTCCAAGTCCTGTTAATACCAAAAATATGACGTGGTCACTAATGTCAAAGCTTCCATCACTCAACATATTCATTTCTGTAGCAGGCTTTGGATCAACAAGGAAAAAAGACATTGTTGGTAACCAAAATAAAAGCCCCAAAGAAATGGCGGATAAAAGCAGAAATATTGTTTGAATTCTTTGTATCATAATGTATTTTCTAAAACAAATATAAGGGCTTCTTTTGTAATTTTATCTTAGATACCTTAAGATTAATGAGTAGATACAGTAAAAATCCTAGTTTTTGGGAGCGCGAAACTTTTCTAAATTTTCATGACTACATCATCATAGGAGCAGGTATGACTGGAATGCTTACGGCCATAAAGTTGAAAGAAAATTATCCTAATAAAAAGGTGTTAATTTTGGAAAGATCTTTTCTCTCAAGTGGGGCAAGTACAAAAAATGCTGGATTTGCTTGTTTTGGAAGCATGACAGAGCTTTTATCAGATTTAAAGGATCATTCGGAAGAAGAGGTTATGAATCTTGTAAGTATGCGTTACAAAGGGCTTCAACTACTTCAAAGCACTTTAAAAGATTATGACATCGAATTTCACTTGAATGGAGGATATGAATTATTTACCCACCAAGAAGAAGAGCTTTTTGAATCCTGCAAGGCTCAAATTCAAAAGATCAATAAAAACATTTCTAGAACAATAGGAATCGCTGAAGTTTTCTCCATCGAAGATGAGCTCATTGCAAAAAACGGCCTAAGTGGGGTAGATCATTTAATTTTGAATCAAAAAGAAGGTCAATTGAATACAGGCTTGTTGATGAAAAGTTTACTGCATTTATGCCAGAAGAAAAATGTCAAAATCTACAATGGTCTGAACGTTCAAAAAATAGAAAATAACGGGTCAAAAGTAGACGTGTTGCTTGATAATGGATGGGAACTTCAAGGTGGAAAAGTTATTGTAGCTAATAATGCTTTTGCTTCTTTTTTGTTACCTGATGTAAAAGTTAAAGCCGTTAGAAATCCTGTTTTAGTTACGTCTAAAATTGAAAACTTGCGTTTAAAAGGATGTTTCCATTTTCAAGAAGGCTATATATACTTGAGAAACATTGCAGATAGAGTACTTATAGGAGGAGCTCGCCACTATGATTTTGAAGGAGAAACAACTTCTGAATTTGGAATCAACACTTTATTAGAGGAAAAATTACATGCATGGCTTAAAACTCATGTCCTAAAAGATGAAGCATTCACCATTGCGCAAAAATGGAGCGGAATCCTTGGGGTAGGGAAGTCCAAAAAACCCATTGTAAAACAAATTAAGGATAATATATTTGTGGCAGCAAAAATGGGAGGAATGGGTGTAGCCATTAGTAGTTTAGTAGCAGAACAAGTATGCGAACTAGCATCTAATTAATTCGAAAGTTTATTAATGAAATTAAGTTTAATCTTATCAGTTTTTTGTTTTCTGCTTTCTGCAAATGGGCTTGCTCAAATTGAAACCCAAGCCGATACATCAAAAGCTACAAAAATCACTATTAATTATTCTGATTTAGCAGAAGGATTTAGAGAAGATGGAAATGAAGTGAGGATACTTTCTGGTAATGTAGAGTTAAGACAAGACAGCGTTTTTTTAAGCTGTGACACTGCCATCCTTAATATTGTTAATAATGATGTTACTGCCTATGGCAATGTGGTAATCCAACAAGGTGATTCATTAAATGTTTTTGCAGATTCCATTTACTTTTCTGGAAATGATAAAAAAGCGAAACTGTACAATGAAGTTGTACTTATAAATAATGATCAAAAAATCTTCACAGATCAATTAAATTATGATTTGGAAAAGAAAGTTGCCACTTACTATAGCGGAGCAATCTTGACAGATGGTGAGACACAATTACAATCAAAAAAAGGATATTACTACATTGAAAGCGACCAAGCTTTTTTTAAAGACAGTGTAACAGTTATTAGCCCAGAATTTGAGTTGAGAGCAGATACATTAGAGTTTAATACGGCTACAAGGATTGTTACTTTTAATGGACCAACAAGAATTGATCAAGATGAGGCTAAAATTTATTGTGAAGAAGGGTTTTATGACATAACGAATAAGAAAGCTGAATTTCAAAAGAATGCCCAGTACTTAAAAAAAGAGCAAGCTGCAGAAGCGGATTTGATGAGTTATGATGGAGCAACAAAAAAAATCAACTTAATAGGAAATGCGACCTTTAAGGATGGATTGCAAAACGCCGCAGCAGACCAAATTATTTTTGATGAGAAAACCGATCTAACAACCCTCATTGGAAATGCCAAATTTGAAGACGATAGTCAGCAAATTGATGCTGAAAAGATTGTGTACAATGGAGCAGAAAAAACGTTCTCCACCGAAGGGCGCTCAAGTTTAATAAATCCTCCTCAATTTTTGCTAGCGGATAAAGTAGATTTTGATGAATCATCTGGTTTAGGAATCGCAAGTGGAAATGTTATTTGGCAAGATACGGTAGAAAATACAAGCATCAATTGTGATGTTGTGGAGTACGTTAAAGAAACAGATTACCTAAAAGCTTATGGGAAAAATACGCTCTTTAAATCTTTAATAGAAGATGATACTTTATTCTTAAGATCTGACACTTTGATTTCGGTGCGAAGTGATTCTTTTGCTTTGGATAGTGCTAGACTTTTTTATGCTTTTGAAGATGTGAGAATACTTAAAACTGATTTTCAAGCAGTTTGTGATTCTTTAGTCTATAATGGGCAAGATTCCTTGTTTCAATTCTTCAAGAATCCCATAGTGTGGTCTGATACTTCTCAATTTACAGCAGATACCATCTCGATGATCTTAAGAAACAACACCTTAGATACCATTATATTGAAAAAAAACAGTTTCATCATTAATTCGCCTGATGATATTTATTACAACCAAATTAAAGGGCGAGACATCTTTGCCTTTTTTACCAATAATGAACTTGATAATTTAGATGTTTTAGGGAATGCAGAATCAGTTTACTATTTATTAGATGATGCAAAAGCCTACATAGCAGTTAATAAAACCATCTGCAGTGACATGGAGTTAGATTTTGGAAATAATACAGTAAAAAAGATAAAATGCTACCCGGAGCCTAAAGCCCAATTGATACCAATGAAAAAAGCAAATCACAAAGAGCTTCAAATTAAAGGATTTAATTGGGAAGTTTCAAAACGTCCTTTAACTTTGAAAGATCTTTTTAAAATACATTAATAGATGATGTTTCGTATTGGAGTTTTAATGGTTGCGTTCATTTTTGGAGTTTCAGCTTATCTAAGTGGACAAGCTGATGATTTTAAAAAAGGCTTAGCGCTCTTTGAAAACAAAAATTACGAAGCATCTGCAGAGAAATTTGAATCCATTCTTCAAACAGGTCAATCTTCTTCTGAACTTTACTATAATTTAGGGAATGCTTATTTTCAAAATAAAGAAGCCGTAAAAGCGATTTTAAACTATGAAAAAGCACTAAAACTAAATCCAAGATTTGTAGAAGCAAAATTCAACTTAAAAATTGCTTTAGAAGAAAACAATAATGAAATGATTGAAGTTCCAGATTTTTTCTTAACCAAAATTTGGAGAAACATACATACCATTGCCTCGAGTAATGTCTGGTCGATTCTATTCTTAATTAGTTTTTGGACAACAGTAGCTTGTTTTATATTTTGGTTGCTAGGGAAAGTTAGAAAACAGAAAAAACAAGCTTTCCTCTTTGGTTTATTGCTTTTAGTGATAGCAATATTTAGCTTTTTTCTTTCTTCTTCTCAATATGAATGGGAAACATCAGATGATTCAGCTTTGGTTATGGTTGAAAATTTAAAATTGAAATCTGCACCTGAAGCAGAAAATAAACCCATCCTTGATTTGCAGCCTGGCACAAAACTCTATTTCATTGATAAGATAGGAGAATGGTACAAAGTCAAACTAAAGAATGGCCAGATTGGTTGGTTGAAAGGTGAACATGGTTTGGAAAGAATTTAAGCATACTCTTCTGTTACATCTCACATACTTATCGTTAATAATATATAATATATGCCTAATTAGACTTTGGGCATAAACAATAAAAAAAGCCACACCTAAAATAGGTGTGACCCAACAAAAATATAAAGCTATGAAAACTAAAACTATTGTAAATATCTGAAAAATTTAGGAATAATACCTACTCTTCTTCAGAAGATTTTTTAGAATTTGGATCAATTCCTCCATCTAAATGGTCTTGCAGCTTTTCTAATTCCTCCCATTGTCCTTCAGCTGCTAATTTTGCTTGCTGTGGCCATGTGCTTGGATCGTGCATTTTGTACCTAGGACCGCCTGTTGAAAGGATTTCTTTCAATTCTTCAGTATTTGCTTGTGAAAGTCTATTCCACGAAACAATTCCTGCGCCATTCAGCAGTTCCTTTATCTTAGGACCTATACCTTCAACAATGGTAAGGTCATTTAAGTTGTATTTTTTACCTGATACGGTTACTTTTCCGCTACTTGCTGCTACCTTCTTAGGAGCTTCAGTCTTTGGGGCCTCAGCTTTAGGAGCTTCTTTCTTTGGAGCCTCAGCTTTAGGAGCTTCCTTCTTCGGAGCAGTTGCCTTTGCTGGCGCTTCCGCAGCTATTGGAGCTGCTTTTTTCGCTTTCTTAGGCTTTGCTATTCTTTCTTCAACATAACCATCAAGAGGAGCTATGCTAACAAAGGTTCTACCGTGTTTTCTTTTGTTGAAAACAACTTTACCATCAACTTTAGCATGTAAAGTATGGTCTCTCCCCATGTAAACGTTCTCACCAGGGTGGAATCTAGTTCCTCTTTGCCTAATGATGATGTTACCAGCGATTGCTAATTGGCCACCGAATAACTTGACTCCCAGTCTTTTACTAATACTGTCACGTCCATTATCCGTACTACCAACACCTTTTTTATGTGCCATTTCTTAATTTTTTAGTGATTAACCGACGATGCTGTCGATTTTTAGTTTAGTAAATGATTGTCTGTGCCCGTTTTTAACTCTGTAGCCTTTTCTTCTCTTTTTCTTGAAGACAACTACTTTGTTCCCTTTTTGATGGCCTATAACAGTTGCTTTAACTGAAGCGCCACTAAGGTTGGGCTTACCTATATTAACGCTTTTATCGCGTCCTATCAGGTGGATTTCGTCAAAACTGACCGAATCCCCTTCTTCGGCAGATAACTGGTGGACGAAGATCTGTTGACCTTCCTCAACTTTGAATTGCTGACCAGCTATTGTCAAAATTGCATACATAAATTAAGGATTTTACTTTAAAAATGAGGGCAAATATACGAATTTACTATTAGAATATCAATAGGAATCTTAATCACTTCTTTAGATGATCTCTTTTAATTTGAACTTCTTTTTCAGCAAATTCCCATCTCTTATGATCATTAGTTTGATTTCTTTTCCAACCTTCCGTGATAACTTATGATTTAAGGTGCTTAGACTAAGTAAAAAGCTTGGTGTAGCGTTGATTCTTTTTAACTTATCACCTCTTTTAAGGCCAGCAAGATCAGCTGAAGAGTTTTCTATAACTTGCTGGATGATAAAATCCCTTCTACGGATTCCCGTCAAGATAAAAGTTAAGCCACTTTTATCATAATTATAGGCTTTCTGCCATTTTTTAGTTCCTTTAAGATAGATGTGCTCATCTAAATAATCAATAATGATCGTAAACCGATCTAATATCCTATTACCGACTATTCCATTCCTTTTTGAGACGCTGATCGAATTTGCTAGTTCTGTATCATTTTGGAAACTACCAATTAAGTTTTCAAAACGGTAGTTAGCTATTTCCAAAGCATTCACCCTGGCGAGATAGCCCTCCAAATACCCTCCAAGACCGATACCTATATTGCATGGTAAATTGTTGGGTGGGATATTTAGTGAAGAGTCAGATTTTACATTTACTAATAGGCCTAAGTCTGCTCCAGTATCAATTAACAGTTTTGCTGGAAAGCTCACATTACCATCAATATTAATTGGAGCATTTAAGTATGGCTTAGATCTTTCAATTACAATTGGTGCTTTTTGGTACTTACTTAATTTCTTGGGAAGTTTTCGATACAACTGAATTTCCTTTTGTTGATAGTCGATCTTAACGATGTATCTTTTAAATAAATCGGCTGCAGCAATGCCATGAATTTGAATTCCGATGAATTTTTCAAAATCGATGTAATCTTCTTCAAGCACTAAAACATCTTGACTTGGAGCTTTCAAAAGGTCTGTTGACAAATGTACTTTTTGAACCAAATAAGCTGTCAATTCAGTTTTCATATCTGAGCCAAGAACTGTAAACTTCCGACCCAATTCATAACCAAACAATTCTAGCACTTCTCTTTTTGTAAATAAAGTGTTTTCAGCGCCAGTGTCGAATACAAATTTTAAAGGTAAGCTTTGGTTGAAACTCAATTCAATAATGATAAAATTATTGATATACTCAAACGGGATTTTTGCACTGATTTTATTTTTAGGCATTAAAAAACCTATGGATTGGGCACTAAGAAAAGTACAGTTCAATAAAATAAACATACAGCCTATGCTTAGCATTAGCTTAGTATATTTTTTTTGAGTGAACGAAGTTTCCATTCTTAAATTTAATGATATTACGAATATCGGTTTACAATCTTCAGATTATGAAGTATTATTTTATTTAAATATAAAGACAAAAAACTTGAAGATTTTTTTTCATAAAACCAGGTAAAAGTCTTTTGAACTTTATTATTGTGCTGGTCAAAAGAATCCTAGCCTCATTAAAATCTTTTATGAATAATCGGGATAATTTAAGGCTATTATTTTACTTTTCAGTCTAGTAAAGTTTTATTTAGTGCTAAATATTATAACTTTATAGAACATCGTTAAATTCTATGATGAAATTAATCTTTACATTTTACTTATGTCTTTTTTCCTTCATAACTTTTTGCTTGCCAAGTATACAAGAGCAAGATGTTCATGCTCTTAAAATAAAATATCAAATATTTGTTGAAAATATTGACAGTTTAGAAGTATACAAATATGCCTTTCCTTATGAAGAAGTTCATTACGTTGCATCTGATAAAATTCTTTCCGTCCAAAAATTTAACGATGATCAAGAAGGCAACCTCAAGATTTATGATTTGAAAGAACAAAACTATTTTTCTTGTTTTCTAAATAATATAGGAGAGAAAATAGCAGCAAAACTTCCCTTCCAAAACATTGTTAATATACTTGAGAAAAAAGAAGCGATTAAAAAATACCAAATTGCAGGAATGCCCTGTGAAAGATATGCAGCTTCTCATCAAGGAGTCTTGCTTGAAATTTTTACTACGGATATATTTGGAATAGATTTTTGCCCATTAAGCAAAACCAGCGGTTACGCAATGCAGTATTCGTATTTTGATCCTCAGTTTGGAAAAATCACTTATTTAGCCACAGAAGTTTTACCAACCAAGGTTGACTACAATCTCTTTTCAATAGAAGAATTTAAGATACAAAGAGGTATGTTCGAAACTGAGCAATCAAAATGGAACAGCGAAATAGTTAAACATGAGTCTTCAAGCTTTTATTCTCTCTTTAATAAAAAGATCAAATACAAATTAAAAAGCGTAGATGGACGGACTATTAATCCTGACACCCAGAAAGGCACAGTTAGTATTTTAATGTTTAGAGGGTACCTAAACCTTGGAGCAGTAGAAAAAGATGTTTACTTAAATTTCAAACAAAAGTACTCAGACAAAAACATCGATTTCTTTCCTATTGTATTTTCTGAGAGTTTGCATTTTGAGTCTTATAAGGACTTAAAGAGGTTAAATTTGAATCCTGTGCTCAGCAAAAATAAACTTACTACTCAATTTAAAGTCGAATACTATCCAACAGTAATTATCATTGATGGAGAAAATAAAGTAAGCTATTATAGAATTGGCTTTGATTCAGACCTAATTCGAGATTTAGACATAGAGATTAATAAGGCTTTAAAATGAGTGAGCATTTTAATCTTCCAAAATACTTTTTAAATCAGCCGGAGAGTAATTGATAGATTTCAACGTCTTTCGATCACCTTTTCTAAACAATAAGTATTTTTCTCCTTTCTGTTCTATTTCACATGCTTCTCCTTTGGTTTCTAAATAATGTTTAGCAGATGCTTGCGCTTCTTCTAGGCTGTTACAAGCCTTACTCATGTTTGACCTTTGCACTTCATCAAAAAGAGTTTTGAATTTTTCGCCGAGACCAAATTCTAGAACTGCTCCAGATAATACATATTGAATGTCGCAAAGGGCGTCAGCGATTTCAACCAGATCATTATCTGCTATTGCTTCTTCAAGTTCCTTTAGTTCTTCAGCAATTAAGCTTACTCGAAGTGCACATCGCTTACTAGATGGAATCCCAGGTTCTTCCAAAATAGGGTGTTGGAAAGTCTCATGGAATGCTGCTACTTGGTTCAATGGATCAATTGATTCCATCTTTCTAACTTGTTTACCTGATGACATGTATTTAATTTAATGCAAAGATATTGTTTTGGACTAATTTTTCTATTTTTAAATGAACTATAAGCCAAGGAAACATGAAATGGGTCTTTAAACTGTGCATTGCGACGAGCATATTAATTGCAATATTCATTTATGCTCAATTTGGTAAATTTAGTGAAACGGAGATGATCAATCTCTCTTTTGGTTGGTTACCCTCCTTGCTTTTTGGAATTATTGGGCAAACTATTTTTAAACAAAATCTTAAAGAAGGAAAGCAAGAGGCTTTTAATCAAGCCGCAGTAAGATCAAGTATTTATACCTTACTCATCATCATAGGCCTCTATGCATTTTATATATTCATATGGCCATCATTATGATGAAAATAGATAATGTTGAAAACGAAAGTTTTATTTTGTTGCGAAGGTATAGACATAACCCAAATGCAATCCAAAATTGGAATACTTCTGAGAGATAGCATTACCATCTGAAGAAATAGTCTTTGTATTGAATTGAAACCTTGGTGCCAAATAGACTTCACCAAATGCATTCAGCTGTTTTCGTATATTAATACCACCAAAAAATCCTAGCCCTACACTTCTTCTAAAGTAAGTTTCGTCATCTCTTAACCTTGCAAATGCTGGTTCGTCACCAATGTATAAAGAACCAGAAGTACGTGTTAAGATGTTAAACTTTGCTCCAATTTCAAAGTCAATGGCAAAGCCTTCTAACAAGTGAGTATAACCAATGGAAATTGGAATATCTACTTGACTAATGGAATATGTACTATTAATTGTATTTACGAAAGTTGAGTCACTTATCTTCTCTTCATAAATTTGAGTAATCTCAATAGTGTCATTTACAATAATGGTGTCAATTCTTACTAATTGTAAGGTAGTGTCGCTAATGGTAATGTTATTTTTTAGTTTGAATTGTTCATTCGTTTTGCTAATTGAAATACCAG
Organism: uncultured Saprospiraceae bacterium; assembly: GCA_937941095.1. Taxonomy (GTDB): domain Bacteria; phylum Bacteroidota; class Bacteroidia; order Chitinophagales; family Saprospiraceae; genus JALZVN01. The sequence continues at coordinate 33,080 of CALDYJ010000096.1, forward strand.
GCTTAAGGTATAAACCACTGTTGTGCTTCAACTCGAAATAAGCAGCTGCTTGAAAACTTTCTAGGGTAATTTCATCTTGTTTTCTTTCCTCTAAAAGCCCCGCTGCATTTGCATCATCTGTCTCCAATTTCTTAATAGGCCATTGATAGCCAATTTCAGGAATAAAAGAAAAAGTCCATAACCTATCTTTGAAGGTAGGACAGTCTTTTAAGAGTGGTAAGAAACTAGCTGATTGAGTTTCATTTGTTTGTAAAGTAATCAATGATAAAGAGGGGATGGCCTCTATTTTCGAATTCCAAACTTGAGAATTTTCTTTAATGGTTTCCAAAGGTTTGGCATTTATGTCAGCAATAATCTCTGCTGATTTAGTTGACTTATCCAATTCCTTACTTGTAGTCTGATTTTTAGGAGACAGAATAATTTTGTTTTCAGCAGGTATTGAAAAATGCTTAGCCGTGGAATTATTTAGATTCTTTTTAGGGTTTAAAACACTCTCTGAAGCTTGATCAATTCCTATTCCTTTAAAATATGAATTTGTGTTTATTTGTGGATTAGTTTGATCGATGATACTTTTTGCTGTCTTTGCTTCAATAATTTTTTGACTTGACTCTTGTTGTTCTACTTCAATTATTTTGTTCTGCGCTTTTTTGCTTTGTGCAATGATTGAAGCTTCACTTGATACATTAGCTTCTATGGATAGTTGAGATTTATCTATTTCAACAGCTTTGCTTGCTTCATTAGCTTGAATCGTATGAGCTACACTGGTACTTTTTTCAGAAAAGTAATTCGTATAAGAAAAATAAGCTATGCTTAAGAAAGCAATTAAAAGAGCAGACGTTGATAAAAAGCCTGGAATAAATCTGCTTGGCTTTTCATTATGAATGTTAAGATCATTCAAAAGTCGATTCATATCCACCTCCTTTCTCGATTGAGAAAGTTTATCTTTTAAGCCTTTTTCGAAATCTAAATAATCCATTTTATTGATATTGAATTCTTATTTTATCCATTCTTATTTTCTCCGACTCTTTGCAATCATTGATCATTTCGATCATTTTAGTTCTTGCTCTAGTGAGTTGAGATCTTGAAGAACTTTCTTTTATGTCCAAAGCTTCTGCTATTTCTTTGTGACTATAACCTTCAACGACATACATATTAAAAACAATCGCAGCAGATTTTGGCAATCGTTCGATCAATAGTAATAAGTCCTCTGTACTAAATTTCGCTGCAAAGTCAGGAACAAAAGTTGGGACATCATTCGTATACTCTATTTCTTCAATATTGATACTTCCAGACATTTTTTTCCTCACATTAAGTGAGCAGTTAACAGCAATTCTCTTAATCCACGCTTCAAACTTCCCTTCTTCCTTATATCCGTTGATGTATTTGAATACATTGATAAAGCAATCTTGCATAGCGTCATAGGCTAAATGTTCATCATATAAATACCTATTACAAAGCCTCAAAAGTATTGGAGCGTACTGCTTTACAAGAGCTTCCTGACATTTGGAATCTTGTCTTTTGCAACCTTCTATGATGGTATTCAGATTCAATTATTTAACCTTTTTCCTTTAAGTTACAAAACAACTAGGAGGAATTCCACCTACTGACTTGTCTTTAATTTTGGTTTCCCTTCATTGTGAATTTTATACAATATGTATTTAACACATGTATAAAGAATACTATAGCTTTTATTATTCTTGTTGAGCCAATCGGTTTTGGTTTTTTGAATGAAAGTTCCAGTTATTCGGCAGGAGCATATACCTCTCAAATACATGCTCTGCCTTTGTTCAACAATAAAAATCTAAATTTAGATTTTAGCGTCAACCATTATTGTTGAAATCACTGGTGGAAATATATCCAGGGTGAATTTTCTTTTAAAGACTTCATTTGATTTATTTGTAAATCCTTCCAAAACACCTATAAAATATGGTTTTAAAGAAATTTCTATCAAATCTGTCAAATGATTCTCATATATATAATTAATGAATAAGTAAAAACGCTGCATTTGAAGCTAATTTTTTTATTTTGGACATGCAAATGCCAGAATTAAACAAAAAACTCACTTTATATGGATTAACCATGATTGCCATAGGCAGTTGCATTGGTTCTGGGATATTTGCAGCCCCATCAGATGTCGTTCAGAACGTCCCTCATCACTTATTAGTAATCATAGTATGGAGTTTAGGTGGGCTAATTGCCTTGACTGGAGCTTTATGTTTTGCCGAACTAGGCAGCATGTTTCCTAAAGCTGGAGGTGTTTATGTTTATTTGAGAGAGGCTTTTGGAGAATTAACGGGCTTCTTATATGGGTGGGTTATTTTATTGGTGATTAATACCGGTGCTTTAGCAGCCTTGTCAATTGTTTTAGCAGATTTTGTAACCGCATTTTTTCCCTTAGAGGGCAATGTACTAAGCTTGACACTTTATGAAGAAACTTTCCATTTGACTCGAAAAGTTTTGTTTGCTGTAACGGTTGTTATTGGCTTGACTTTAATGAACATCACTGGAGTAAGGACTTCTCAAATTTTTGTAAACTTGTTTACGGGTTTAAAGCTAATTGCAATTCTTGCTATTATTGTGGCTTCTTTCATCTATTACGATCCTGATAAAATCATATTGGATTTCAGCACTACAAATTTGCCTGATGATTCTTTTAATCTTTTGATGTTGGCTTTAGTTGGAGTCCTTTGGTCATTTGGTGGCTGGCATCATACTTCTTACTTATCTGGAGAAGCAATTAATGCAAAAAGAAATGTCCCATTGGCCATGGTTATAGGGGTTGCTGCTGTCACCTTAGTGTATATATTGATCAACTTGGCTTATATGCAATTAATGAGTCTAGAGAGCATTAGTTTAAGCAACAAAGTAGCGAGTGATGCAATGGATACTTTATTTCCATTAGGAGGACAATTGGTTGCCATCGGAATTACAATTTCTGTGTTTGGGACAATAGCCATCTATACAATGTCTGCTCCTAGGATTTATTATGCCATGGCAGAAGATGGTGTTTTCTTCAAAGGATTATCAAGGATTCACCCAAAATATAAGACGCCAGTAAATGCAATGATCTTACAAGCTGTATGGGCGATACTCTTGTTATTGTTTTGGGGTAGTTTTGGAGATTTGATCAAGTACGTCACTTTTATGGATATCATTTTTATGGGATTGGCAGGCTTGTCTTTGTTTGTACTCAGATTTAAAAAACCTGATTTGGAAAGGCCAATTAAAGTTTTTGCTTATCCTTTTATACCTGCTTTTTTTGTGATAATTTCTTTCCTCTTTGTGCTTTATGTCTTTTTTGATGACTCCACGCAAGAACAAGCGGTGGCGGGAATGGTCGTGCTAGGCTGTGGTGTTTTGGTGTATAAAGTTTTCCAACATAAATTGGGTAGATCTAAAAAGACATAAAAAAAACAGGCTTGTAATTTACAAGCCTGCCTCGGTTTGGGATATATATAGTTATCAGGATTATTTCATTATAAAATCCTTGATTATTGTAGCATGAGTATTGCTGTTTCTTACCAATTCAAGATTAATGGTCATCTTTTCATATTTGAGTTCGAAAGTCTCTTGCTCCAAAGAATTATTTAATCTTGACTTGCTTAATAAGTCGATGCTTAAAAAATTTCCTAGATCAGTTTTAAAACCTCTAAGAAGTTTCTTGACCTGACTCAAGGGATATTTTACATCAGCATTGTTTAAAAGTTTTACTATCAATGCTAATTTGATTTTTCGTAAGTTCATAATTTTTGCATTGTTTACCTTAAGAACAACTTTACAAGCCTATGTGTTGCATGAGCTTTATTTAAAATTTTGTTAATTTCTATTTTATCAACTACATGACATTTGATTTTCCACTCAGTTTTTTTGAAAAAAACTTATTTTTAAGGCAATCTATCAAACAATCGGAATGAACGAAACTCCTTATTCATGGTGTATAACCAAACTGAATACCATTACAAAACATAGCCAACAGTTTTTAATCTTGGATAAAAGACAAATGGATTACAAAGCTTTACCAGAAAGATGGTCAGCCAATCAAAGTCTTAAACACATCATGGTTTTAAATGAAGCTTATTTTCCGCAATTGAAAGCCATCATAGATGGAACACATAAAAATCCGTTTATCGCACCATTCAGCAAGACTACTGGAAGAATGTTGATTAATTCAGTGGTTCCTGGATCTAAAAAATCAGCAACTTTCGAGATCTTTGAACCCTCGAACTATAAAAACACTGGACCAGTTGCCCAAGCCTTCATATCACATATAGCAGAATTGAGATCAATATATGACGCAATGAATGACACTGACCTTAAGAAAACAAAAGTTCATTCTCCTGCGTCTAAGCTTTTTAAATTTAACCTTGAGGATTGTTTGCGGATGTTGATATTGCATACGGAGAGGCATGTCATTCAAGCATTTGAAGAAATTAAAAAGATGAACATGTCATGAAAGAAGAAAAAAGAATTTGGTGGAAAGAAAGTGTGATTTATCAAATTTATCCTAGAAGTTTTAAGGACAGTAGTGGAGATGGTATTGGAGATATACAGGGGATCATTTCAAAATTACCCTACTTAAAAGAACTCGGTGTAGACATCATCTGGTTGAGCCCTATCTTTTCTTCTCCTAATGATGACAACGGCTATGATGTAGCAGACTACTGCGACATCATGAGTGAGTTTGGAAGCATGGATGATTTTGATGCCTTACTTGCTGAAAGTAAAAAAATGGGCTTGAAGATCATATTAGATTTGGTCGCAAACCATAGTTCGGATGAACATCGGTGGTTTCAAGAGTCAAGGAAAAGTAAGGACAATAAATACAGTGATTATTACATTTGGAAAGATGGAATCCCAAATAATTGGAAAGCTTTTTTTGGAGGTGGAGCCTGGGACTATGACGAATTGAGGCAACAATATTATTTACATTTTTTTTCTAAAAAACAGCCTGATTTAAATTGGGAAAATCCTGAACTCAGAAAAGAAATGTACAAGGTGATGCGATTTTGGATGGATAAGGGCATCGATGGTTTTAGGATTGATGTCATTCCTTTGATTTCAAAAAGACAGGATTATCCCGATGCAGATTTTAGTGATTTTTGGAAAGCCATTACTGATACTTATGCCAATGGTCCTCGACTGCATGAGTTTATTAAAGAGATGCACATGGAAGTCATGGCGGATTATGATATGATGACAGTTGGTGAAGGACCAGGCGTAAACACAGATAATGCACACCTATACATTCAGGAAGATAGAGATGAATTAAACATGATATACCACTTTGATCAACTTTTTATTGATCACGGTCCTGGAGGCAGATTCGACATTAAAGAATGGACACTTCAAGAGCTCAAAGAAAGTTTTGTAAAGTGGGATAATGCATTGAAAGGAAAAGGATGGATAAATATATGTCTGTCTAATCATGATTCTTCAAGATTGGTTTCAAGATTTGGAAACGATAAAGCATACAGAACACAATCTGCTAAAATGCTTGCAATTTTGCTTTTGACTCTTCGAGGAACGCCCTGCATTTACCAAGGTTGTGAAATTGGAATGCGTAACACCACTTTTAATAAAGTGACTGAATGTAATGATTTAGAAATCTTAAATGCATGGGAAGAAGAAAAACTAAAGGGAAGGAGTGAAGAAGATTTTTTAAAAGCTGTTAATCACTCAGGTAGAGATAATGCCAGAACTCCAATGTTGTGGTCTAATAAAAGTGAGGCCGGCTTTAGTGAAGGGACGCCTTGGTTGAGGATCAACGATGATTACCTAAACATAAATGTGGAATCCAATCTACAAGAAAAGGATTCTGTTTTTCATTTTTACAAAAAGATGCTTTCTTTCAGAAAAGAAAATAAAGACATGGTCTATGCTGATTTTGAAATCAAAGACCTTGAGCATCCTAGAATATTTTCATATTTAAGGCGTACATCAAATAAAGAATATTTAATAGTGATGAATTTTTCTGATGATGAAGTGCATTATCCTGTGAGAAGAATTTATGATTACCTTATAGGTAATTATGAAAATGATGGAAATACATTTAAGCCTTGGGAAGGAAGGGTTTATTTAAGAAGCTAGTGACGCGATGAGGTAAGGCTAACTTTTTATAAAACGTAAAGCCAAAAGTCAAAAAAAAGAGGCTGCCTGATTATTCAGACAGCCTCTTTGTATTTTCAAGTATGAAAAATTAGATTACTTAGAAAGAACCATTTGAGTTCCGTTCTTAGATCCATCAGTCATTCCTTTAGTTTTAATCTGACCAGCAGAAACACCTAGGTTCTGTAACATTGTTTTTACCCACTTTGCTCTAGTACCAGCAACCATTTTGTTTTCACCAAAAGATTCAATAGTGATTTTAGTGTCTGAATTAGCTTTTAAAGCTTCAGCTAGACCCATAAATTGATCTTTGTCGTAATTTTTGATTTTACCACCATCCCATTCGATGTTACTGAATGCAATAGGAGCAGTACTCTTTGATTTGAAAGCATTAGCAAAAGAATCTTTTGCTTTAGCTGCAGCACCAGAAAGAGCAGAGCCAGTTGCTTTAGCAGCATCACCGATTTTGTCTCCAGCTTTGTTTACAGCATTCTTAATAGCTTCTCCAAATTTAGCAACACCAGAAATAGCCTTTCCTGAAGCATCAACTACTTGACCACTTGCATTTTTTGACCACTCTCCAGCTTTCGCAACGATGTTTCCTGTTTTTACATCTACAAGGTTACCAGTAGCATCTACAGTGTGACTCCATCCTTTAGCTTTTGCAGCTTCAGCAATTTTATCCCAACCTGCGGTTGCAGCACCACCAACTTTGCTAACAGCAGAACCAGCAGCATCAACTGCACTTCCAACAGCATTACCAGCAGCATCAACAGCATTACCTGCAGCATCGACAGCGTTTCCAGCAGCATTAGCTGCAGCACCACCAACTTTACTAGCAGCATCTCCAGCAGCATTAACTGTTTTAGTAGCCGCATCTCCAACTGTGTTAGCCGCGTCTCCTACATTTTCTACTGCATCACCTGCCATAGAAGTTACTTTGTCAGCACCTCCTCTATTGAATAACCAAAAACCTACACCTAAAAGAAGTAATAATGGAACTAACCATTTGAACATTCCTCCTCCTGAGCTTGCAGTTTCTTCTACAACTTCTCTTGTTGAAGTAGC
>CALDYJ010000097.1 GCA_937941095.1 uncultured Saprospiraceae bacterium
TTCTTTAGTCATTTGGTAAAGTTTTTCTTTTGGTTTTTTATCATACTATGCCAATACAATGAATTTTATTCAAATTGATTAGCTTCTACTGTTAAATATAATGTTTAAAAATGAAGTTTTACTTAGAAAGAGTCCTTTTTAATAGCATTAGATTTTTGTCAAATCACCTTTTAATATACCTAATATCGGGTATGTGAAAAGCCGACCTTTCTTTATAATTTTAGAGAAGTAAAACTAAGCTGATGAAATCTCACCTCACACCACTCTTGACCCTAGGATCAATGCTCTTATCTATTGTTGCATTTGGACAGAATGAATGCTTTGATTTTAAAACAACCTGCGCCAATCCAACGGTGCAGGATCCTTTCTTTACAAATACTTATAAAATAAATCCTTTAGCGGAATTGTCAGAAACTTCAATTAAAGTTCCGGATGGATACAGTACTAATATTGGCACCAGCTGGATCCCAATCGAATTTGGAGAATGCTTTCAGGAAGGAGAATACCTCACCAATCTTAGTGTGTCAATTGATCTTGTGAGTAATGTAGTCGAAGACATTCAAGCTTTTTTACATTTACCAAATCATTTGGTGGCCAAAGGATACCCTCAAGTCATTAGATTGGATAGTTTGACAAATATGGGTGCTTCTAATTTTTATGAGGCGAATGTTGATAAAGAGTTTTCAAACTTAGGTCAATTGTTGTACGGTGAGCCAATAAAAGCCCTTGATCTTGAAAGCGTCTATTTTGATGGTTTTTATACACAAACTACTAACAATGTTAAACCAGCCAGTTATGGTCTTTCTTTTTATCTCCAATTATCGAATCACACTTATGTTGGGCCAGATCCAGGTTGGCCTTCAACGCAATGTGTTGGTATAGAAATAGAAGTTGATGTGGCACATCCAAGACCCTCTGCAGCTTCCCCATTAATAGAAACAGTCGAACATCTAACAGATGTTTATGTAGAAGGAAATTGTGCAAATGGTTTATGGGAAAATGCAAGCATCTTGAGAACTTGGCAAATAACTGCCACCGATGGAGTTGTGAGTACTTGTGAGCAAAATATTTCTTTGGAAACGATAGATTTTAAAAATCTTGAAGAAAGAAGAGATGTCATTAACGATTGTACGGAACCTTTCTCAGAAGATTTACTAAATCACCCTTTTGTAAATGATTTCCCTTGCGCAACTTTAGAAGAACTAAATCTTGCTGCTTGCAATGTGTCGATAACTTATGAAGAAATAGAAATCGAAAATGAATGTGGGTATAAAAAAATCCGAGATTGGACAATTGTAAATTGGTGCTCTGGGGAGGTGATTTACCGGACACAAATAATCGAAAAAATAGATGATAGAGGTCCAGAATTTATTGATAGGTTATACATAGACATTGATCCGATGACTTGTTTGCCACCCACATTATATGCTGATGACTTTGAAGTTTTTGACTATTGCAATGAAATCGAATCAGCCACTTTATTAGTTCCTTCAGAAAGTGATCCAAATGAATATGAATCTTACAATGCTATGGAAGGAGTCGAATCATTTCCTTACAAAATCGGTCAAAGTAAAATGAAATTTAGAGCCGTAGATTTATGCGGCAATGTAAGTGAAGAAGATATTTGGATTTACATCCGAGATAAATCTGCACCGACTTTCGAGTATAGTGTCATCTTAGATCTAATCGAAGAAACTTGTCAAGTTGAAACTATTACAGTAGATCAATTAGGAATTGAAGATTGCCACGACATCGTCAGGGTCTTATTAAAAATGGAAGATCCAAATTCATCTGGAGAAGTTTTAGTTTTTAATCTTACAAATGGCAATCTTCCGAATTTTGGTATAGGTGAAACTACTGTTGAAGTTATTGTTGTAGATGAATATTCTAACCAAACAGTACAAGAAGTCGCTGTTATTGCAAATGACAATACTTACCCGACATTTCCAGAACTGATAAATATAGACGTCGAAGAATCATCTTGCCTTGCACCGGCATTGTTCTTAGAAGATTTTCAAATCACAGATGTCTGTGGAGCATTAAGTATCGTTAATGCAGAAGTACTAATCTCAAATGACCCTGAAGTTTACCAAAGCTTTGACTTGTTAAACAATGAAGCACTGCCACCTTTTGAAGCTGGAAATCATGTTCTTGAACTTACTGTAACAGATGAATATGGAAATGAGACTGTTCAATCTGTCAACCTTATTGTTACAGATAAATTTGCTCCATTAGTGGAAGCTGAATTAAGTTTTGAAGTTTCTGATCTTAACTGTGATTTGCAAAACATTGAATTTGCAGATTATAAGATTTCGGATTTATGCAGTGAACTTGAAGAGGTTACTTTGACTCAACTAATTTCAACAAATCCAGATGAGTATAAGACGTTTGATTTACTTACTGGAAATGAAGCACCAGTTTTTGAATTGGGTACATCGATTGTGGAAATATTTGCAGAAGATGTTTTTGGAAATGTGACGATGAAGGAGGTTACAGTATTGGTTGAAGATAATTTTGAAGCAGTGGCGATTTGTCAAGATGACTACCTGATTAAACTGAGTGAAAATAACAGATTAAAAGCGACGGATTATGATGGAGGATCATATGATAACTGTGGAAACTTATCCTCTGTACAAATAAGAAAATTAAATGCCTGCTCTTCTGTAGATTGGGAAGATGAACTTACTTTTAGTTCTTGCGACATGGGTTTAGTTGAAGTTGAATTAAGAGCTGTATTTGATAACAGTGAGATGAATACTTGCATTGGAAAAGTGAGAGTCTTGCCAGGAAATAGAATTGGAACAGAATCGCCTGATACGGTTATGGTTCCTGATCCTTGGGGAAATTTCAATGAAAGCGGAATTGCTTTTAAAGAAAGAGAAATAATAGATAATTTAAGTGATGCAAAAGTGTTTCCTAATCCATTTTCGGTGACCACCTTTGTAGAATTTGAATCATCTAAAGAAAAAAACTTGTCCATTGAGATTTTTGATCGCTCAGGAACACAAATTTATCAATCATCCTATCTGACTAAAAAAGGAAGTAATCAAGTAGAAATAAATTTAGATAAAAAATACCCACGCGGCATTTACATTCTTATCTTGAAGAATGAAGATCAAATTTTTAGAAAGAAAATTGAAGTATTTTAAACGATCTCTTTCAATTGTCTTTGAGCAAGAAAGTATAAAAAAAGGCTAAGTAAAAAAAGCCCTAAACCAATTAAAAGAAATTTATTCATGTTGTTAGGACCAATGCGAATAGGTGTCATGTTTCCACTAGCTACAAAACCGGCCCAGTAATAAGGTTCTTTTAGATTGTCAGGAATACTTTCATTTGCTAAATAATTTATCTTGGCCTTCCTCAAAGCTTCATCTTTTTTCATGCCTAACTTCAGTCCTTTGTATAATTCAAGCATGATTTGAGAAGTCGCCTCATCAGGAACTTTCCATAAAGACATGATGGTACTAGAAGCACCTGCAAAAAATAAAGCATTAGAAATGGATTCAACACCAGTTGTTTTTTTAATGTTTCCAATGCCTGTGTTGCAAGCACTCAATACGACCAAATCACAATCCAAATCTAAAGCACTTATTTCATTTACAGACATCTTGGATTCACTTGGCACATAATTGTTGCCAGTTGAAAAAATTAAATCGGCTGTTTGATTTTCTTTGTTGGAGAGTAAAGTGTGCATGGCTAAATGTAGTATTCTATAATCAGAAGCCTGATCTATAAAAGCATTTTTATTGGCTGCTTGATCAATAAGAACATCACCTTTTGTAAGTTTTCCTATTTGTTCAACTTCATTCTTTGCAAAAGGTAAATGAAACAAGCCATCTCTTTGTAAAGAAACAAAAAGTTCTTCTGAATTAATTTGTGCTAAATTTTGGAGCTGTTCATACTTTGGAGCAATTCCTAAAAAGTTATTTTTAGCAATTGATCTTTTATCTTTCTGCAAATCGAAATAAGTAAATGAATTTTGATAAGAAAAAGAGTAATCATGAATTAAGGCTTGATCTTCAGTGTTTTTATGGAGTAATTCAAAAGGAATAAAACTAATGGCGCCATAAGGAGAAATTAGAAGTCGATCTGTGTCTATGGGTAAATACTCAAAAATTCCATCAATTAATATTTTACTTAATTCATTTTTTATGCTTACAACTGTCTCCCCAGTTTTCATTGCAGTTCGCATAGCAGCAACTTTTTCTTTTAGGTCTGATCCATTCTTCTTAGTTATGAAAAAGGATTGATCTAAAGTTGTGACTAAGGCATAAAGATTTTCTTTGTTTAAAAAGTATTGGATAGCTGCCGTGCCTTTACTTAGATGGCTTGCCTGAAATTCACTTAAAGCAATGACTTGTTGATCGTAGATGTATTTTGAGTGTTCAGGATATTCTTGTTTGATGCTTTTTAAAACTTCATCTAAGCTGTCTCGAATGACAATAGCTTGTTGGTTGATCGAAACAGAATCTTTAGCATCAGCAGCTAAAGAAAATTTTTTGTCTAATGCTTTCAGCTTAGTAGTAAGTTTATCTTTTGAGTGAAGAAAATCATCTGAAATTTTATTGCTCAAGGTGTAATTATCTTCTCTTGCATATTCTAATATGAGCTGTGCTTTTAAGCGTTCTATAGTTTCGAATATTTTGGTATTTAAATTCGAAGAAATATTTCCATTAGTTTTAAGTTGATAGCAAGCTAACAGTTCATCATAAACATCAAAATAATGGGTAATTAAACTTTCATTAGATCCTTGAGAGAGGTATTTGTTTTTTGTTTTACTCAAGAGCTCAATCAAATATTCATAAACAAAAATGGCTGAATCCAATTTGATCTCGATTTGATTTTGTTTATAATCCTCGTAGTAGTTATTTGCTGAAGAGTAAACGATGTCTAAAATAATTCGATCATCATTGCTTTTTTGCAAATGATCAAAATTAGTATACTCGATTGATTTTGCTTTTCTTATCTCATTTAAAATATTTCCTGCAATTTGATGTTTGTTTTGTTGAATTTTTAATTTGCTCAAGTTGATTTTTGATCTAAGCACAAGTTCATTGTCAGCTTCAAAGATCATTGATCTCATGCTAAGTCCTTTGCTGATGAAGACTTCAGCCTTGTCTAACTGCCCCATGTTTAAGTAACACAGACCTTTATTATCGTATAGGTCTCCTAAAGAAGATGGGTTGTCGACATTTAACTGAATCAGCTTTTCTTCCAAAAGATTAAACTGATTAAGAGACTCCTCATATTTTTTCAATTGTATTAAACAAATGCCAAGACCAGCATGGATACTAGGTTTGTAAAAGGTGTACCTTGGGTTCGCATTTATATAATCAAGCATGAAATGATATAGCTTTTCAGAAGCTTCATAACGATGTGCAAGAATGTAAAAATAAGCCAAGTTGCAATTAGTGGTAACGAATTCATTTTTATGCTTTTCATTGTTCTGATCAATAATGCCTAACAACTTTTCTGAATAGAAAATGGAGTTACTATGGTCCGACAAAAATGAATACGAACTTGCAAGACAACTATAATAGGCGATTTGTATTTTTTGATTGCTTTGAGTGACATCTCCTAAAAAGTTTTTCATGAATTCAATCGTACTTGAAATAGAATCTTTTTGATTGAGGAAATTATAAATGATGGGATAACGTTTATAAATTTTCACTAAAGCGAAAGTGTCCACTTCATCAAATGAAAAGATATATTCATTGCTTTTGTCTAAATAGCTTAGGGCTGATTTATATTCACCTTTTTCTGCATAGCCATCGGTTATGTTTTGATTGTTATGAATGACGTACTTGTTAAAAGTCTGGTATGAAGTATCAAAATAAGATTCAAGCTTAATAGAGTAATTTAAAAAAGAATCAATTTGTTGCTTGTTGTAGAGTACTTCAGAATACCGCAGCTTGGCTAAGCTAATAGAATCTTGATCTTGTGCATTCAAGAAGAGAACCTTAGTGAGGGAGGCACATAAAACTATGAAAAAGAGCTTCACATTCATTTGGCAGACTTTTCATTTGGTTTTAAAACCGAATACTTTAAAATAAGCAATAATTGACGAATAATGTAAGGATTTATGACTATTCTCATGATTGCTCAACAGATTAATAGAATTTATAAAAGAATCCATAATTTTGCATCCTTGGATAAATTGAGAAAAATAATTCACATAGACATGGATGCTTTTTATGCATCTGTTGAACAAAGGGATGATCCTTCCTTAAGGAATAAAGCCATTGCAGTTGGGGGAGGTGGAAAAAGAGGAGTGATCTGTTCTGCTTCTTATGAAGCTAGAAAGCATGGTATCCGCTCCGCTCAACCTGGCTTTAAAGCCAAAAAATTGTATCCTGATATTATTTTTGTTAAGCCAAATTTCGATAAGTACAAAGAAGTTTCCAATCAGATCCGGTCTATCTTTTCAGAATATACGGACCTTATTGAGCCTCTTAGTCTTGATGAAGCATACTTAGATGTTACTCAGAATAAAATGAATTTAAATGCGGCAGTATTAATCGCAGAAGAAATTCGTCAAAAGATTTTTCAAAAAACAAAATGTACCGCTTCAGCTGGAGTTTCCTTTAATAAGTTTTTAGCCAAAACAGCATCCGACATCAACAAGCCAAACGGGATTAAAGAAATTAGACAAGAAGAAGCCATTCCTTTTATCGAATCATTACCTGTCAAGAGGTTTTATGGTATCGGTGCAAAGACTGCTGACAAGATGAATAGGATGAGCATTTATACAGGTGCCGATCTGAAAAAACTGGACAAGTTGGATATGTTTAAATTCTTTGGTAAGGCTGGCATGTTTTATTACGACATCGTAAGAGGCATAGATTTACGCGAAGTAAAACCAAATAGAAAGAGAAAGTCAATAGGTGTTGAACGAACC
>CALDYJ010000098.1 GCA_937941095.1 uncultured Saprospiraceae bacterium
TTTCTAGCTATTATTAAAAAGACAAAACCCAATCTGCCTTAAGGCAGATTGGGTTTTGTCTTTTTAATAATAGCTAGAAAAAAACTACTGAATAAATACAATGCTTGTTTCTATTCCCATATCTGAATGGATACAGATCACATAGGAAGCTTTTGCAAAGTCTGCAGTTTGTACATATGAAGTTTGTTGATCAATTCGAAATGTCTGAAGCAATTGACCTTGCATAGAATAGATGAGCCCTTCAGCTTTTAAGTTGTTCTTGTTGTCCACCTTAATTTGATCATCAACTTGAATTGAACTAACAGTAAACTGTTTTTCTTCTAAGTTTGAGATTTGATCCAAACTTGTGACGCTTGTTGTCTCTACATCATCAATGCAAAAGTAAGAAGGAGTATTCATCCCAAATTGCCCAACATCGCTTGAATTTAAAGTAAATGATAAACTATCCACATTACCTAATGATGATAAATCCACCCAGGTCCATGCATCTACAATGTAATCTTCATTTGCGTCTTCAAACCTATAATCTGCTAAATAAAAATCAACACTATCAGATGACAAAACTCCATCAAGATATTTTTTAATCGTTAAAACAAAAAAGTCAGGATCTGATCCATCGGCACCCCCAAACTTCTTCGCAAAAGAATCTCCATTTTTCATGCTTAAATAAGGATAGGTTCCATTATTAAGGTATAGTCCTTTAACTGGTTTTCCCATGGATTCTCCTTCTAAAATTAATTTGCTTTCCGCACCTACAAAAGTAACAGCATAAGTACTACTACTATTTGCTCCTTCCCCAGCAATTGAAGAATATTGATTCATAAAACCTGGCGAACTTACATCTGTCGTATTTGAAATCGCCCAGCCTGACCAAAACATGAATTCACTATCATACGTATTCTGTAAAAATACATCCCCACTTGTGAATCCGCCAGAACCATCTTCTCCATTCAAGAATGACTCTTGTCCTAAACTGAAGTTCTCAAAATCTGCGACTTTTTGAGCCAAAATTGCATTTGTCAACAAAAGACATAAAAGTGTAAAAATTTGTTTCATTAATTTGAATTTTTTATAATTGTTATGTTTAATCCTATTTGATAATTTCTTCCAGGCATAGGCCTTCGTTCTATAATGAAGTATTCAGTGTCCCAAACATTATTAATGTTGAAAAAGAATTCAGCATTCGTGTTTTTAATAAGCCGTTTGTATTTTAATTGTAAATTTCCAATGCTAAACGATGAAACTGTTTCGTTAAAACCTTGCACCTCATCCGTAAATATTTGTTGATAAGAAAGATCTATGCTTTTCCAATTTAGTGATGCATTTGTATTGAGTTTGTGCAATGGCACATAGGGCAATTGTTGTCCTTTGGCTATTCTTGGGCTTTCCAAAGCAACTTCGTTTGTTGATAAAATGTAAGCATAGTTTAGACCTACTTTAACTTGAATTTCTTTTAAGCTAAAACTTAGATTTAATTTAGGTTCTAAACCTCTGCTCCATACTTTCGAAAGATTATTGACGCTATAATAATTTTCAGCAGGAAGCTTCCCCCAGAGAATCCAGTTTTTAATGTTTCTATTGAATACATTAAAACTGAAATGAGATCTAAAATTTTGCGACTCTTGCGTATTCGAAAAACTAAGTTCCTGACTCCATCCATATTCTGGCAATAAATTAAGATTACCTCCCGGTAACCAAAATCGATCATTCAAGCCAGGTAATCTGTAATTTCGACTCACCTTAAATTTTACATTACTGTTTGCTGAGCTCTTATAGTTTATACCTAAAGAAGGAGCAATAGGAATAAATTCCCTGTCGACCATTGCCTGCCTAATGTTCAAGTCAAAACTTAGTTTCTTATTTTGAAACTTCCAACTACCAAAAATAGCTGTTCTGTTTTCTAAAGGATTATTTTTGTATGCTGTAGTATTTGCATTTGCACTAGAAAAAGAAGTTGCTAATAACAATTGATGGTGATCTTTTATCTTCCAAAGATTCGTCACTTCTGCATAAAAAGATTTAAAATTACTTAGAGACTGTAATTCGATCTGATCATCAAAATAGTTGAGATCCTCATTGATGAAGCCTAATTTTACATTTCTAGTTTGCTTATTGCTTAGTTGTTTCCATTCTAAAAGAACTTTACTCGATTGGTCTTCTTGATGTGCTTCACTTACATTTTGAACTATTGTTGCAGGAAATTGCCTTTCTGATTTTTGGTGCCAAAAATGAAATGCTATTTGGTTTTCGGGATTTACTTTCCAATAAAAATCTTGAAGCAAATTACGCTGAAATTGTTCTGCATTAAGTTGTCTTTGACTCGGAAGACCATCAGCAATGGTGAAAGGAAAATTATTCTTGGAAGTGGTGATAAAAAGTTTACTCCTGCTTTGAAAAGCTCGATTACCCAAACCTAGAATTAATTGTTTATCAAATAAGCCGAAGCTTCCAAAAACAGTTTTATTTGAAAGTAAAAAGCCAGTGTCGAAATTAATTTCATTCTTTAAACTAACTACACCACCGATAGCTCCTGAACCCCAAAGCGCTGTATTTCCACCTGCCTGTACTTGTATCTTTTCTACAGATTGTATGGGGATTAAAGAAATGTCTGACAAAGCTAACATTACATTTTGAATGGGCATCCCATTCCAGAGTATTGCCGTTTGTGCAGCATTAGCTCCTCTAAAAGAAGAAGTGGCTACACCACCTTGTCCGTAACTCTTAATGTATATTCCTGCTGACTGGTCTAATAAGTTAGACAGACTTTGTAAAGATGAATTTTCAAGTTTAGCAGTTTCCCAAGATAAAACTTCTGAGCCTATTTGATTAGCAAATATTCTTGTTGATTTTACCTCAATGGTTTCTAAGAGTAGGGTAGTATCTAAAGTACTTTGACCTTTCAGTTCCTTGGGTACTGTGCAAAAGAATATAAAGAGTATGATGAAATGTCTTACTTGCATATAATACTTTGCAAGAAGAAATGGTAGGATAGTAATGTAAGCATACTATAAGTTTGACTTATATATGCTTTACTCAGAATTAAATAATTCTAAATCCACATTAACCATCGCTGACATTTCCTCCGAAGGTCTAATTAGCGAAATTACATTTGGCAGGTCTTCTGGCTCGTTCAACTTTTATTGCCTTCCCAATTATTTCCTTCGAAAATCATCAGTGACTTTATTATAAAAGTTTAAATGTGAACTTACAGCAGCGGGGACTGCTCCGGAATTACACCGGATTCCCTTTTAAGTACTTGAATTTATTCAAGTACACCTAATATTAAGCTAAGGTAATAAATTAGTACGATAATACTTTAATAGAAAATATTAAGCCCCTTGACCAATTAAGATCAAAGGGCTTTATAAACCAAATTATTAATTTCTTATTTTACTACAAGTAGATACTTTTCTGTTGGGTTTAAAGGGCAAAAATATTCATAGGCACCTTTTTCTAAAGTTACCACATCAGTCATTGAACTTGATCCATCTTTTACAGGTGCCTTAACATAGGCTTCTTTTATGTGATCTGCTGCATCAGATTTTCCTTGTGGGACAAGGACAAAACCAACTTCATGATCAACACCATTGTTTGAAATTTCAAACTGATATTTTCCAGGACTAAGTTCTAAACCTTTATTTGTGAAAATGCCTACTTTTTGTTCAAGTTGAATTGTTTTTACAGTTTCTTCTACTTTTAGCGGATAATGTTCAGTTGGGTTTAATGGGCAAAAATATACATAATCTCCTGCGCTTAAGTCTACAGCATTGGTTAAAGAGGTAGTTCCATTTTTTACTGGAGCTTTTACATAAGCATCTTTTATGTGATTTGCAGCATCAGTTTTCCCTTTAGGCGCAAGTACGAAACCTACTTCGTGATCGACCCCCTTATTGGCGATTTCAAATTGATAAACTCCCGGAGAAAGACTCAAACTTTTTATAGTAAATTCTCCGTTTGTTTGCTCAAGGTTTATGGTCTTTATGATTTGATTTTGGGCATTACCATTAAATGGAATTATGAAAAATAATGCCATGGTGGTAATGAAGATAGATTTAAACATGGTTCTGAATTTTAAATTTATTAAATAGTGTTATTGATTAATTATGATGTAAATATGCTTACTAAAGCAATGTCGAGCATAGGCAATTGTTCCTTTTGATTTGTCTAGATTTCCTGTATTAATTTTTAGAAGGATTGGATGTATTTATAAAGACAATATTTTTGTCTTAACTTTGACAAGTGCTCATGCGAAACTATTTTTACAAAATGAAATATTTTATCCTTGGATTGCTTCTCTTGTTTTCCTGTGCAAGTCATCAAAATACAATCCTTCAAAAAGAAAAAAATTTAGATAAGGCTATAAATGCCTACTTGAATTTTAACATAGACAACTATTTTGAGAAGCGAGTCGAAAGCAGTCATAAGTTTTTGATTAACCAAAAAATAAATCCAATCACTAAGGTATTGTCAAAACAGGTAAAGGATGGAGATGCATGTGCTTACTGCTTGCTTAATAAAATGGAAACGGAAAGCATTAAAAGAGATTGGAATATAAAAATTCCAACAGAAGTCCCCTTTCAGTTTAAAAATGAAAAAACAGATAAGGCATATTACAATGAAGCTGAAAAATTGATCTTTCATCCTTTGATGCAAGGAAAAGAGAGAAATACTTTTTGCTTAGCCATATCTTCTGATACCAATCCAGAATGGGAAGAAGAATGGGGAGAGATTGTACTCCTTAGAAAAAACAGCTTAGGGAAAATGGAAGTGGTAAAATCTTTATTTGGATACGTAGCTTGGTTCTAAAATCTTAACGCCTTTTTTTACCGCGACCATTATTCGTTAAATTTAATGGTGCCGTCTTTATCAAAAATAATTCATCGGCAATTTGAAAATCCTCAGGTAATAAATCTTTAAAATACAATGACCTCACTTGAGTACCTGGCACCACTGTTTTATATAAACTAGGATTGCCCATTTTTAATTTCATAGGAAAATTTCCAGTTTCTTCATCCCACTTAAAATGAACCATTAGATCATCACCTTTTTCTTCCATTTTATAAAGCAATCTTGGAACCTTTGCCTTAAATAGGTATTGTTCAAAAAAGTAGTTAAAATCTTGACCAGTTTTTTCATTTACATATTCGATAAAATCTTCCGTATCAATATTGCTAATGCTGTGTTCTTGATAAAAGGATTTAAGTAGCTCAAACCAAAGTTCATCATCATCTATGACACTCCTTAAGGTATGGAGAACCCATGAGCCTTTGAAGTAATGATCCGAAGAACCAAATTTTTGAAAATTTACATGCTTTGGACCTACGATGGGACGTTGATTTGCGATCCACGCTTTTTGCATCCCTAAATAATCAACAGCTTCTTCATACGAATAATGATACTCAACAAAAAGAGACTCCATATAAGTAGTGAAGGATTCATGGATCCACATTTCTGCCATGTCATTCATGCTGATGCTGTTTCCCCAATATTCATGACCTGTTTCATGGACAATTATATAATCCCAATCCATGTGATTAGGTATGTTACCACCTAGATAGCCACGCATGTACTTATTTCCGTAAGCAATAGCTCCCTGATGTTCCATGCCTAAATAGGACGTTTCAACTAAGGCAAAACCATCATCCCAAAAAGGATATTTATCAAAATAGTATTCGAATGCTTCTAAAACACCGGGAACTTGTTTAAAATGCTCTTTTGCTTTTTTTAAGTTGTAATCAAGGACATAATAATCCAATGCTAGTTGGTCTTTATCTTTTGAGGTGTAAGTATCCTTGAAATGAACGTAATGCGCTACATTAATGGTCACATTATAATTATTGATGGGATAGCTAACTTTCCAATGAAAAGTCTTTTTATCTTTTTTAGTTTTGCTACTGATCAAGTTGCCATTTGCAATGCATGTTAAGTCTTTAGGTACACTTACTTTGATGTCCATACTATCAGGTTCATCACTCAAGTGGTCTTTATTGGGCCACCATAGACTTGCTCCATCTCCTTCGCAAGTCACACCTAACCAAGGTCTATCCTCCTTGTCTTTTTTCCAAACAAAACCTCCGTCCCAAGGAGGAGTGATTGCTTTTCTAGGTGTTCCGTGATAAGCTACTTGAAAACTTAAGGCTTCTCCTTTATTTATTTTCTGAGGAAATGTTACAAATACCGCATCATGAGCTCTTTCGAAATTTAATTCTTTACCCTCGAAACTGACCTTTTCAACTATCATGTTCTCATATAAATCAAATTGAAGAAGATTAAAATTTTCTGTCGCATTAATTGAAAATTGAACATTTCCGGCGATGCTTTTATTTTCAAAATCAATGTCTAGATCTAAAAGGTAATGATGAACATCGTAGCAAGTTCTTTCTGGGCTGAGGCTTCCTCTAAGGGTATCTCCTTTACTAAAAATTACTCCTTCGTAATCGTTTTGTTGAGCATTGCATGCCGAAACAAGAAAAAAACACAAAATCAAGGATGAATACAATGTTTTAAAAGAAACCATTTTTAAGCTTTTTATTGGACTGTGAGTAGTTTAAACTCATTTACAATTAAATTAACTCAAGATTAATACTAAATATTTGAACAATTTACGATTTGTTGCCTTTAACAAGAGCCAACTAGGCATTTTTTACCTTATAAGAATTAATAAAATAGAAAGAAGCATGATAAAACTGTGCTTCAAATTGAACTTGTGACTAGTAAAATATAAAATTTGATCTTTAGAGCAGTAATTTTTCTAATTGTCCTAGGGCTGATGGACTTTTATGTGTTTCAAGCATTCAAGCAATTGTTCCAGCCCACGTCTTCCTTTAAAACTTTGGCCTTTATTTTTTATTGGCTTATTAGTGCATTATGTATGCTCTATGTAATGTTGGCAATTTTTGGTATTACGGATCATTGGAACAACAGTCTAAAGATTATTCTAAGAGCAATAGTTTTTATAGTTTTCTTTTCGAAGTTAGCTCCTTTTATCATTCTAGTTTTAGATGATGTTCGTCGGCTGATCATGTCCATGTTTCATCGATCTAGTATTAATTTAGACCAAGGTCGATCTGATTTTATGGTAAAATCTGCATTAATAATAGGGGCCATCCCTTTTACCTCCTTACTTTATGGATTAATTAGGAATCCATATCGCTACAAAGTTTACAAGAAAAAAATTGGGATAAAGAATCTACCCTCAAAACTTGAAGGCCTAAAATTTGTTCAGATCTCAGATATACATTCTGGCTCATTTACCTTCAAAGAACCTGTAAAAAAAGCAGTCGAAATCATAAATGGTCTAAAAGCTGATTTTGTATTTTTTACAGGAGATCTGGTAAATTCAGTTGCAGAAGAAATGGAAATGTTTGTAGATGTCTTTGAGAAAATTGAATCAAAAAATGGGGTCTTCTCGGTCATGGGCAATCACGATTACGGTGACTATCATAGATGGGAATCCAAAGCGGCTAAAAGAGCAAACATGGTGCAGTTTAAGTCTTTGCATAAAAGGATGGGCTGGGATTTATTATTAAACGAAAACAGGATTGTCGATATTGAAGGGGAAAAACTAGCAATCATTGGTGTTGAAAACATTTCTGCAAAGATTCATTTTTCTAAGCACGGAGACTTAGCTAAAGCTTATGCTGGTTGCGAAGCTTGTCAAATGAAAGTTTTATTATCGCATGATCCATCTCATTGGAAGAATGAAACCACCAAAACCTTCAAAGACATTGACTTGACACTCTCAGGACATACTCATGGAATGCAGTTTGGAATTGAAATTCCGTTTTTAAACTTTAAATGGAG
>CALDYJ010000099.1 GCA_937941095.1 uncultured Saprospiraceae bacterium
AAGAATGCATTTACATCATGCCTGGCATTCCACCGCCCATGCCGCCCATGCCACCTGGCATAGCTCCATGAGAATCTTTTTCTGGCTTATCATTTACAACACATTCAGTTGTTAAGATCATACCTGCAATAGAAGAAGCATTCATTAATGCAATTCTAGTTACTTTGGTAGGGTCGATAACACCTGCTTTCTTCAAGTCCTCAAACTTGTCCTCTTTTGCATTATAACCTTTACTACCTTTGGATTTAAGAACTTCTTGAAAAATTACAGACCCTTCAACACCTGCATTTTCAGCAATGGTTCTTAATGGTGCTTCTAAAGCTTTTCTTACGATAGCAACTCCGATGTCTTGATCTTCATTTTCCCCTTGTACTTTATCCAATGATTTGATTGCTCTCACTAAAGCAACACCACCCCCAGGAACGATTCCTTCCTCTACAGCAGCTCTTGTTGCATGAAGTGCATCATCAACTCTGTCTTTCTTTTCTTTCATTTCTACTTCAGTAGCAGCTCCGACGTAAAGAACAGCAACACCACCAGCCATCTTAGCTAGTCTTTCTTGAAGCTTTTCTTTATCATAGTCAGAAGTTGTAGTTTCGATTTGTTGCTTGATTTGATTAATTCTAGCAGTGATTGTCTTAGATTTTCCTTTACCATTTACTACTGTAGTATTGTCTTTATCTACCACAATCTTTTCGGCTTGGCCTAAATGTGAAAGCTCAGCATTTTCTAATTTGTATCCTTGCTCCTCAGAAATAACTGTACCTCCAGTTAAAATTGCGATGTCTTCAAGCATCGCTTTTCTTCTGTCACCAAAACCTGGTGCTTTGACCGCTACAACTTTCAAGTTTGCTCTTAATCTATTCACAACCAATACTCCTAAAGCTTGAGATTCAATATCTTCGGCAATAATTAATAAGGGTCTTCCACTGTTCATTACTTGCTCCAGTACAGGAACAATGTCTTGCATATTGCTCACTTTTTTATCGTGGATTAGAATATAAGGGTTCTCATATTCTGTAGTCATGTTGTTAGCATTTGTCACAAAATATGGAGAAAGATAGCCTCTATCAAATTGCATTCCTATCACCTCATCAACGTATGTTTCAGTACCTTTTGCTTCTTCAACAGTAATAACACCGTCTGTAGAAACTCTTTGCATTGCATCTGCAATTAGATCGCCGATTTCAGGATCATTGTTTGCTGAGACAGATCCTACTTGTCTGATTTTTTCATAGTTAGATCCTATGACTTCAGATTGTTTTTTTAGGTCTTTAATTATTGCAATAGTTGCTTTTTCAATACCTCTCTTAAGGTCCATTGGATTTGCACCTGCAGCCACATTTTTAAGACCTGCATGAACCATTGCCTGAGCTAAAACAGTTGCAGTAGTTGTACCATCACCAGCTAAGTCAGCTGTTTTTGAAGCAACTTCTTTAACCATTTGTGCACCCATATTTGCAACAGGATCTTCTAATTCAATTTCTTTTGCAACTGTTACACCATCTTTAGTAATTGTTGGTGCGCCAAAGCTTTTTTGAAGAACAACATTTCTTCCTTTTGGACCAAGTGTTACTTTTACAGCGTTTGCAAGCGCATCAACACCAGCTTTAAGCTTTTCTCTCGCATCGCTGTTAAAGGTAATTTCCTTTGCCATGTTATCTCGTTTTTTTTAATGTTTTAAAATAAGTTTAATTGTGATAAGAAATTACTTATCCAAAATGACTAAGATGTCATCTTCTCTCATGATTAAGTAGTCTTTGCCATCATAGTGTAGTTCTTGGCCTGCATACTTACCGTAAAGTACAACATCCCCTTTTCTAACTGTAGGTTCGATTCCTTCTTTACCAGGGCCTACAGCTACTACTTTCCCTTTTTGAGGCTTTTCTTTAGCAGTATCTGGGATGATGATACCTCCTTTAGTTTTTTCTTCAGCTTGAGCTGGATTTACGACAACTCTATCGTTAACTGGTTTCATCATAGTTTCGATAAGATTTAATAAGTTTTGAAATGAATTAATTTATCAGTTTATGACCATCACACATAGTGCCATGCAATAAAATGCGCCATATTTACCGAATTAGAGCGCAAAGATACTTGTTTTGCTTAGAAATTTACTCATATAATGACAAAAAGGCCTGCCAAAATGTATTTGACAGGCCTTTCTATATTATTTAAGTTTAAATCTTATTGGTAAGACTTAGGGACAATGTCTCCGCCAGAGCCAATAAGGTCTGGAAGAAGGGTAGTACAGACACAAAGTACAAACAAAGCAATGATTAAATGCCAGGTTACTCTTTCAATAAAGTCTGTAGATTTAGCAGCACCAAACATTTGGTTTGTGGCTGCACCTCCAAAAGTAGAATCAACTCCACCTCCCTTTGGATTTTGTATTAAAACGGTCATAATCAATAAAATTGCTACTAAAGCAATGATTACAACGCTCATTGTCAAATTGTTTAAAAGGAATAATCCAGCTCCTACAGCTAAAGTTACTCCAAGAATTACATAATCAGTTGTGTCTTTAAACATTTTAAATATTTTTCAGATGTTCTATTTTTCTCGCAAAATAAGTGCTTTTTTCTGGGAAAAGCAAACTTAACTTCTCATACATATCAATTGCTTTTTCATTATAGCCTTGATTAGCCAATAAGTTTGCCAATGTTTCAGAAATCACCTCATCATCCTCCTCTAAACTCAGCTTTGCGACTAACAATTCTTTCTTTTTGCTCTTCTTCTTGCCTTTCTTTTTCTTCTTTTTACTTTTTGACTCTTTTTCAACAGCCTTTACTGATGCCTCCAAACTAGCGAGCCATGCTTCAAAACTATCTACCATAGGCTCAGATTGATTTTTTTGCTCTTTCTTTACCGAATGTTGTTTTTTCTTTTTCTTTTTAGACATTTTTGCAAGCTTCTCTTCAGCTTCCTGATTTACGTATCTCTCTTCTTTTTGTTTTTCTAAAGTAACTTCTTCTTCATTTTTTCTTACTCTTACCGTTTGACTGATTTTAGGAGCTTCTCCAGAGCTTACTTTGTTTACTTTTCTTCCTGATTCAAGAGAACGTTCCGAATTACTTTCCAAAGCTTGAAGCTTGTTTTTCAGAAACCTTCGGTCTATAGCCATTGAAGATGATTTTTTGACTACATCACCATTTTCTAGTTGATTATCTGCCGTTTTCTCTAATAAAAGGTACTGAAGGTTAAGATTGTAAGGAAATCTTTCTAATAAACTCATAACCTGATCCTTTGAGATTGCTGCTCTCAAACTTGGGTCTGTTAATATCTTATGAGTATCAATTCCTTGCATTTAAATATTTTATAGTCTAAAATTAACACTATAATTTTTTTTTACCAATTGGTGAAGGCTTTATTAAACACATCTTCAACCAATTGTGCATAAATATTTTCTAAAGCTTCGTCCTGGATGTCCAATAAGTTCTCATCCGTTTGAAAGTCAAAAAAGTATTTAAAGGTTTGAGACCATGTTTTTTCGTCTTTTTTTGCTTCATAAAAATCCACAACAATCGAAATATTTAGACGGTTAAAGGCAGTTCTTTCACCTGCTTCCGGACTTGGTGCTGTTACTTCGAAAGTATTAACTGCACCTTCAAAATAAATGTCTGGATCTGTATCAGCGAGGTTTAATCTACTTTCTCTTTGTATCTTTTCAATCAATTCATTGCTAAAGTCCTGGCCTAATGTCGGTGGCGCGTTGATAACTCTTAAATCAAAGACGTCAACACTGAATGTTTCAACATCAGGATCTATGCTTGTTCCCTTAAATGAGTATTTGCATCCTTGCAAACACATTGTTAAGCAAATAATTCCAACCATCAATTTGAATACCCTAAGCATTAATTTTATTTAAGTACATCACTTTAGCTCCAGAATTTGAACTAGCATTATAAAATGTAAATTTAAGATTACTTTTGTTTTATAATGTATTCAATTTCTACAAAACAGTTGCTTTGTAATGCTTAAAATAGATATTATCACCGTTCTTCCTGAATTATTAGAAAGTCCATTAGGACATTCTATCATGAAAAGAGCAAAGGAAAAGGGAATTTTACACATAAATCTTCACGATTTAAGAGATTACGGAAAGGGTAAGCATCGTCAAGTAGATGACTACCAGTTTGGGGGAGGTGCTGGAATGGTCATGCAAATCGAACCTGTTGATAATTGCATTAAATCCTTGAAAGAAAATACCAAATACGATGAAATAATTTATATGACCCCTGATGGACAACAATTGAATCAAGGAATTGCAAATGAACTTTCCCTCCACGAAAATTTAATTATTCTTTGTGGTCACTACAAGGGCATCGATGAGAGGATTAGAGAACATTTTATTACAAAAGAAATTTCTATCGGAGATTATGTTTTGTCAGGGGGAGAATTAGCCGCTGCGGTTTTAGTAGATAGTATCGGAAGGTTACTTCCCGGCGTTTTAAATGATGAAACATCAGCTCTATTTGACTCCTTTCAAGATGATTTACTAGCACCGCCAGTCTACAGTCGACCTTCTAATTATAATGGTTGGGAGGTGCCGCCTGTTCTTTTATCTGGAAATGATAAAGCGATTGAAGATTGGAGGTATCAAAAATCACTGGAGCGAACCAAAACAAGAAGACCTGACCTTTTAAAAAATGTTGGAGATGAGTAGCAGCAATAGACTTAGTAAAAAATCAACTATAAAGATCTTTTATGAAGGAAGTGTTATAAATTTTATTCCTCAAATATTTCCTTTTTACCTTGAATTATTCGAGCATAATATTCCTTATTTTTTTCTCAATTTAAATACTCCAAAAGATCACATTAGCTTAAAAGTGAACCATCAAGATCAAGAGCTATTGAATAAGCTTGTAGAGAAATACAAAACTAAATTAGACTTTGGAGCTATAGAACCTTTTCAATACGATGCCGATCGTTTTGGCAATGAAAATTCCATTTCAGCATTTGACGAAAGTCTTATGGAGGTACATAAAATAATATTGAAATTCTTTAGCTACAAATTAGACGATTTGGATTACGGGAATTTCTTGACTGATGCCGTTTTTATCTTCAATTATTTTGTTTCAATGGTATTCAAGGAAGAAAAATTAGCAGAAGATTTTCATAACATGTATTATGAGCAATGGAAGAAATATTTGCCGAAAGACATAGACCAAGCTGTGATTATTAAATCTTGGCAGGAAGAAATTGCCATCTTGCAATCTTTTGTTGATTTCGCAAAAATGAATGATCAAAAAGGAGATCAACTTAATAAATTTCAAGAAATAGGAAAAATTGCTTTCCAATTCAATGCTAAATTAGAAGAAATTGGTGCAGCTGGATTATTGGAGGAAAGAACAAACAAATTTGAATATCAATTGAAAATTCAGGACGGCTATCATCGCACAAAAAGTGAACTATTAGCAGATTTATTACATTATGTACTGAATGCCTACGGCATCAAAAATGAAGATGAAGCTTTGGTTTGCCTACTTAGCGATGCCATTAAAACTTAAACAAAGTTGAGAATGTGCATTCCGTTTTTATATGGCCTTGAAACTAGTTCTATCAATTTCACAAAGGTTTCACTCCCCATACTAAAGTCGTTTGTACCGATGTTCAAAATTAATGTTGGATGACTTTGTTCTAATTTGAAATATTCAAAATAAGCATTTTGAACACCGAGCAAATAAGCATCACTTATTTCTTGCTCATAAGCTCTTCCTCTTTTTTCAATATTTTTCAACAACACATCGACGGGTCTATGTAAGTATAAAACTAAATCTGGCTTTGGGAAAGTGGTGCTGACAACCTCATAGATCCTTTTAAATAGTTTATATTCTTCGTCCTTTAAATTATTTTTTGCAAACAATAAAGTCTTTATAAAAACATAATCCGATACAAAGTATTCATAAAATAAATCTGGTTTCAATAAAATGTCATGAAGTTGTTTTTGTCTTTCTGTTAGAAAGAATAATTCGACAGGGAAAGCATATCGTTCTGGATCTTTATAAAAGTGAGGTAAAAACGGATTCTCGTCAAATTTTTCTAAAATCAGCTTACCATTAATCTGCTCAGCAAGCATTTTACTTAAAGTGGTTTTGCCTGCGCCAATATTACCCTCGATGGCGATGTAATTATATGGAAGAGAATTGCTCATTTGAGAAGTAATTTGCTTTATGCAAAATTAGTCGATTTTTTAACAAGCCCTTCGTCTTTACATGCTAATAGTAAATTGCTAATACTTTTATTAAAAACAGGATGATTGAAAGTAGGAATGATTTCGTTTAAAGGAATCAGTACAAAATTCCTTTCGTGTAAATGTTTGTGAGGTAGATTGAGCCCTTCTTCTTCGATAACTTCTTGATCATAAAACATAAGATCAATATCAATTAAGCGAGATTGCCATTTAATTCCTCTAATCCTACCTAAACACTTCTCTATATAATGCACTTCTTTGAGGACCGCTCTAGGTTCCAATGATGTTTCAACCAATAAAGCTTGGTTTAAGAAATCACTTTGTTCTTTAACTCCCCAAGGCTCTGTGATATAAATGGAAGAACGTTTTTTAATCGGGCCAATTTTAGAAGAAATTAAGAAATTGGCCTTTGCTAAATTCGCAAGTTTGTTTCCTAAATTGGTGCCTGTATGTAAAATTAATTCTGCCATTAGGTATAAAGTAGAATCAGCGACCAATTTAAATTGATCGCTGATTATAAATAGTTTATTTAAGCTTTTTGTTTTATGGCGTTTAAATATTTATTCAGTTCGCGTTTTACAACAGGGTAGAGGAAGAATAAACCCACCATGTTTGGAAATACCATTGCAAAAATCATTGCATCCGAAAAGTCCCAAATTGATTTCATATTTGCTGCAGCGCCAATTACTATAAATGTACAAAAGAGCAATTTGTACACAAGATCGGCTGTAGCGCCTCTACCAAACAAATATTTCCACGATTGTAATCCATAATATGACCAGGAGATCATCGTAGAAATTGCGAAGAGCACAACAGCTATGGTTAAGAAAATACCTGAATATGGTATAAAAGAACCAAATGCTTGAGAAGTAATACCAGCTCCTTCGTAAGAAATACCATCAATTAATACAGCACCACTGCCATCTCCACCATATTCGAAAGCTCCTCCCGAATTGAAAATGATAATTACTAAAGCAGTCATTGTACAGATAACCACTGTATCTATAAATGGCTCAAGCAATGCAACCAATCCTTCAGAAGCAGAATATTTTGTTTTAACAGCAGAATGGGCGATTGAAGCAGAACCTGCTCCAGCTTCATTAGAAAAAGCTCCTCTTTTAAACCCTTGAAACAATACGACCATTAATCCACCAACACCTGCTCTTGGGCTAAACGCTTCAGAAAAGATCATTCCAAATGCATCATCCAAATATGAAAAGTTACTTAGTATAATGTATAGACATGCCAGCATGTATAATCCTGCCATAAAAGGAACTACTTTTTCTGTTACGGCAGCAATTCTCTTTATACCTCCTATGATTATGATTCCTACTACAACAGCTATGACTAAACCTATTATTGTTCCGGAAGCAGTACTTTCGAGACCTAATAAATCTTTGAGGACTATGGTAGCCTGATTTGATTGTGCCGCATTACCTCCACCAAAACTTCCTCCGATGCAAAATATTGCAAATAAGACAGCAGCAACTTTACCAACTGTAGCGAAGCCTTTTTCTTTTAATCCTTTTACCAAATAATACATAGGTCCACCATAAACTGTTCCGTCAGGCCCAATGTCTCTATATTGAACACCTAAGGTACATTCAACAAATTTAGTGGACATACCTAAGAGACCACAAACGATCATCCAAAAGGTGGCACCTGGACCTCCTATAGCAATAGCTAAAGCAACACCAGCAATGTTTCCATTTCCAACTGTTCCAGAAACAGCAGTCGCTAAAGCTTGGAAGTGACTAACTTCTCCATCTTTTGACTCATCACGAATTGTATCTGGCAAATCACCATCCACAATATTTACATTCACATCTTCTTCAATCCCATGCTTTTCGATGTCATCGTATTTACCTCTGACTACCGCTATAGCTGTACCAAACTTTCTAATATTTACAAAACCGAATACTACTGTAAAAAAGGTGGCTGCAAATACCAAGAGTATTAACACAAATGGAATGCCCCATACTTCAAAAAAGATAATATTTGAAAAGAATGTAGAAATGGGCTCAAAAGCCTCATTTATCTTTTCATCTATGCCTTGACCGAAACTTAATAATGGAAGAATTAATAGAATTAAAAAGAGCCATATCCTATTTTTCATACTAGATTGCTTTTTTATGTAGATTAAAGAACAATATAGTAATAAAATAAGCTTCTAAAACACAAAATCACTCCAAAATAGAATTTAGACCCCTTATCAGCATTTCTAGGCTTTGCTAAATAATTTAAATCTAGATGTAATAAAGATTTAGATCTGCAAGTTTTAATTTAATGCCAATGATTTTTTAATAAATTTGATCATGAAGATTTTAAAAACATCCTTTTATATCCTGATAAGTATTTACTTACTAGCATGTATTGGTTTGTTTTTGATTCAAGAAAAGATCTTTTTTCATCCATATAAAATTGAAAAATCACATAAATATAGAATTGGAGAAGAAGTCAACATCAAAGTGGATGAAAATACTTTTTTGAATTGTTTGAATATAAAAGCTCCAAATTCTAAAGGAGCCATTCTTTATTTACACGGCAATAAAGGAATGATAAGAAGATGCATTGCGCAAACAAGACAAATGCAAGGATTGAATTACGATGTATTTATTCCAGATTACAGAGGCTTTGGAAAAAGTGATGGTAAAATTAATTCTGAAGCCCAAATGTTGAATGACATGGATTTAGTTTTTAAGCATTTATTAAAAACTTATCCCACAGATAAAATTGCGATAGTAGGTTATTCGATGGGTTCAGGAATGGCTTCTTACCTAGCAGCTAAATACAAGGTAAATAATTTATTTCTAGTAGCTCCTTTTTATAGTTTAGTTGATCTGAAAAATAGGTTCTTACCAATCATCCCTAACTTTATAATGAAATACCAGTTTAAAAATCATGAATTTTTAAAAGGAGTAAAAGGAAAAGTAAACATTATCCACGGAAAGAAAGATGAAGTTATTCCTTATACTGCAGCTACAAGGTTAAAGGAAAAGTTTCCAGAAAAGATAAATTTATATTTAGAAAATGATACTTCTCATAGAGGAGTCATCTTTAGTAATAACCTTCATAAAGCTTTAAGATTAAATCTTCCTTAAAAACGATAGCATAAGATTTCACAAACCTCCACAGGAATATTTTCCTCACCATAGACATAGGTGATATTAATAAAATCTCCATTGATTTCTCCAACACCATTCATGATGTTAATGACTGCACCATCCAATAAGAAAAACTGATCGGGAATATTAAAAAATCTTCCATCTACAAAAGCAGAAATGTTTACACCAAAATCTCCAAAATTATTTAAAACAATTTCAAAAGGATCATTGAACCCTGCTTCAATTCCCATATTGTAATAGTAGGCATCGATTTCGCATTCTTCATCTATTTCATAAAGACCAACAAACTTTAAAGTCATAGGCACACAACTTCCATCATCTACTTCTGCATCAATATTAAAATTATCCGAAGCTGGATCAGTGCACCCCGAACGTTGAGTACAACTCATTAAAAAACTTAAGGTGGCTAAAAGTATTATTAAATAGTATAAATACGCACGTACATTGATTTCCTTTTCCATAATTTTATTGTTCATGTAATAAGTAATGAACCCTCTCTGTATAAAAGTAAATGTTTGCTTTGTTAAAAGCTCTTAAGAAAAAGATAGCGTAGCGTTAAAATAAAAAAGGCATCTTTGGGAAAAAGATACCTTAATCTCCGTTTCGAAACGGAATTTATTTGTTTGGGCCTAAGTTTATGGTTTAGGCATTGATTTATACTTTCAAGAATATTGCCAATTTTTTTCTTGACCATAAAAAACACTACTTTCGATTAAACTGAACATTAGATGATGAACACATTTTTTAAAGGCTTGAAAGTCATAGAAATAGCAGGTGTTTTAGCGGGCCCCTCCGTAGGACTCTTTTTTGCTGAACTCGGTGCAGACGTCATTAAAGTAGAAAACTTAAGAACAAACGGAGACTTAACAAGACATTGGAAACAAGAAAATGAAGACCCATCGTCAAGTTCTTCAGCATATTTTGCCTGTGTTAATTGGAATAAAAAACATATTTTTTTAGACCTTCGGGAAGAAGAGGACAAATTGAAACTAATTTCGATGATAGAAGATGCTGATGTACTTATCAGTAATTTCAAATCTAATTCAGCAATAAAGCTTGGATTAGATTATAAGACATTGAGTAAAATAAATACAAAACTAATTTATGGCCAAATTTTGGGATTTCCCAATGAAGAAAACCGACCCGCTTTTGATGTGGTCCTTCAAGCTGAAACGGGATTCCTTTCTATGTCCGGAACTAAAAATGGAGAACTTACAAAAATGCCAGTGGCATTAATCGACTTGATGACCGCACATCAATTGAAAGAAGCTATTCTAATTGCACTCTTGCAAAGAGTTAAAACTAAAAAAGGCGCTTATGTTTCAGCATCACTATATGAAAGCGCATTAGCATCTTTAGCCAATCAAGCAAGTAATTATTTGAATAATAACAACATTGCAAAGCCGCTGGGCACCGAACATCCAAATATTGCACCTTATGGAGAAATGTTAAAAACGCTTGATGACAAAGCATTGCTCCTTGCAATTGGGACGGAGCTTCAATTTGTAAAACTTTGTAACACTTTAGAATTGAATGAACTATTAGTCGATGAAAAATATTCTAGCAATACTGCCAGAATCGCAAATCGTAAAAGCCTCATTTCAATTTTAGAAACTAAGATCTCCGAACAAAAATTGACATATTGGAAAGAAATTTTTAATGAAGTAGGGATTCCTTTTGGTCAGGTTAAAAACATGGAAGAAGTTTTAGAAAATAAATACGTCCAAGAAAAGATGATTTTAAGTAATACAAACGATAAAGGAAAAACAATGAAGCGTTTGAAAAGTATTTCATTCAAAATTGAATAAATTTTGTGACCCGTTTCATAAATAAATTATGACTTAATTACATTCGTAAAGCAAATCTAGATAAGGTTTTAGGATTGACATTAACGGTTTATTAAATGTTTAATAATTTTTGCAATTAAAATACATTGCCTTTATAACTTACTATGCATTGATTGTCACCTAAAACTCCCTTATTTTTGGGATAAGACAATTCGAAAAAACTCCAATAAAAAAGTTTGGCAATTTTAACAGTAAGCTGTGTTTTGATCTATATCGATTAAAACGAACGAAGCTTGCAATTGCTATATGAACAAAATTTTGCTACGCAAGGTAGCCATCATTCTCTGCTTTCTACCATTCCTGCTGATCACTTCCGCATCTGCACAGGATATTCACTTTTCTCAATTTTATAATGCTCCAAGTAACCTAAATCCTGCTTTGTCTGGCATTTTTCATGGAGACGAAAGAATAGCACTTAATTATAGAAATCAATGGGCAAATGTCCCAGTTGATTATTTGACATTTGCAGCTGCTTACGACAGGAGGATTTCTCCTAAATTTCTAAATAATAAAACCATAGGTATTTCTGGGTATTTCTTATATGATAGAGCTGGGGATTCATCCCTGTATAACTCCAAGATAGGTATTTCGGGTGCCTACATACACAAGCTAAATAAAAAGAATGCCCTTTCGGGTGGATTAGGACTAGCCTTAACATTACGAGGCTTTGATGATGCTAATCTAAGGTATAATTCTCAATTTAACGGAGAATTATACAACCCCGATTTAGATCCTGGAGAAGCCAATTTTCAAAAGGAAAACAACCTTGCCTATGCTGACTTATCGGCTGGTATCAACTGGCATCATAAGAAGTCTAAATCGACTAGAGGAAAACTTGATCTGGGTGTAGGAATCTTTCATTTTAATTTACCAAAAGATACCTACTACGACAATTCAGAAAGGCTTGATCCCAGGTTTAGTTTATACATTGATGGTGTCCAACAATTGAGTAGAAAATTTGATTTGCTAGGTCGTGGTTTAATCAATTTAAAAGGCAAAGAGTCAGAAGCAATTGTAGGGGTGGCTGCTAGGTTTTACATAGAACCTTCGCGTGCAAAACCTCTTGCTATTCAATTGGGTATTTCGCACAGATTATTTAAAGAAGGAGATGCATGGATTCCTAATGCAGAACTATTATACAAAGCTTGGACAGTTGGTTTTAGTTACGATGTAAATGTTTCTGACTTTAGTACAGCAACTAATAGACGAGGTGGGCCAGAACTAGCACTGATTTATAGAATGGCAAAAGCAAAGCAATTGGAAAACAAAAATTGTAAGATTTTTTAAGCTATGAGGAAGTTGATATACATATTGTTTTTATTTTTTGCTTGTGTAAAGTTAGATGCACAAGTCTTCTCAGCTTACTTAGAAGCTGGTGATGAAGCCTATGATAGAAAAGATTATTATCAAGCAATGTCTTACTATGGGGAAGCACTCGAATATGAAGAAAATGAAGATCTACTCTATAAATATGCAGATGCTGCATTTGCATTTGATGCCTATTCTAAAGCTTCAAATGCATTTGATAAAATAATAACAAATGAAGATCACCCTTTTTTCAAAGAAGCATTATTTAAAAATGCTTTAGTAAATAAGTTGAGAGGAGACTACAATAAATCGATTGTGCTTTTTGAAAGGTTTATTAATTTAGATGGAACAACTCAGAGTGATTTGCTTGAAGAAAGTAAAAGTCATTTGGAAGATTGTTTATGGGCATTAGAAAAGTTAGAAAATGTTGGAGAAAATCTAAACCTGATCCATCTAAATGAGAAAGTTAACACGCAATATTCTGAACTTTCACCTTATGCCGATAATGATCACTTGTTTTACACTTCTTCAATTTTAGTTGAAGATGAAATAATAACTGAAGACAAAAAGATTTTTATCCAATCTGAAGATGATTTTGGAATGTTACTTGATGGCCCATTCAACAATGACTTTCAACATGCTGGCAACCTCACCTTTAATGAAAATTCTAGTAGAGCTTATTTTACAGTTTGCCAAGATTTCGCATACTCAAGTGTAAATTGTCAATTGTATTATTGTGAAAAACAAGATGATGATACCTGGGGTGCTGCGGTTAAATTACCTGAGCAAATAAATCTCAAAGGCTCTAACAATACTCAACCTAGCATAGGTAAAAATCCAGCTGGTAAAGAAGTATTGTTTTTTGTATCTAACAGAAATGGAGGATTGGGAGCAAATGACATTTGGTTTAGCGAAATCATTAACAATGAATTTTCAGCCCCACAAAATTTAAAAGAAGTTAATACTGAAGGAGATGAATACACACCATTTTATCATCAAGCCTCAAATAGTATATATTTTAGTACCAATGGAAGAAGATCTTTAGGAGGTTTTGATGTCTATAAACTAGACTTAGGATCAGATAAAAAGACAAGTCCAGAGCATTTGGCTTTGCCAATCAATTCAAGTTATAATGATTTATATTTCTTTTTAAATAAAAAAGGTGATCAGGCTCATTTTTCCTCTAATAGATTAGGTTCAAACTTCATTGACGATTTGCATGAAGCGTGTTGTTACGATATTTATAAAGTCGACTTTTTAGTAGAATACAAAGACTTTTTCGTGCAAACCTTTGATGCTGAGAGCAAAGAAGCACTTAAAGGAACAACGTTAATTCTGAGCAGTGAAAACGAGTCAAAATCCTTTGAGTTTTATAATGAAAACAAGAGTAAACACAGTTTAAATCTAGCATTGCCCAAGGAATACAAAGTCAACGCAAGTAAAGAAGGTTATTTGGAAGAAATTGTAGCAATACAATCAGACAGTCAAAATGAAACGATAAATATTTATTTAAAGAAAATGTTGCCAGAAAGTTTTGTAGTCAAAACTACAATTCTGAGCTTTGATAACAAACCTTTGTTTAGTACAAAAACTTGTATCGAAAATCTTAGTGATGGATCAAAAGAATGCTTCGAAAATAAAGAAAAATACTCTTTCAGCAAAGAGCTTTCAAGCAAAGATGATTTCTTAATTACAACAGAAAGGATTGGCTATGAAACGGATTCATTATTTATTTATGCTAAAGATTTTGGTGACGAAAATACTGAGCTAGAAATCAAACTAAAAAGAGTTGAGCCTGCTCCAGTTACCAATTTAAGCCTCAATGGATACCTTCCTCTGCCATTGTTTTTCGATAATGATAAACCAGACAGTCGTAGTTTGAAGCAATCAACATCTAGTTCTTATCAACAAACCTATGATGCTTATTACGCTCGAAAAGAAATTTTCAAAAAAGAAATAGGGGCAGGCCTTTCAGGTGAAGGTAAATTTATGGAAGAATCAAAAGTCAATGAATTTTTCGATCTAGAAGTCAAAGGTGGCTTTAATGCATTAGATGGGTTCACAAATCAACTACTAAAATACTTACAGCAAAATAACACGGCAATAATCGTATTAAAAGGTTATGCTAGTCCTCGAGCCAATAGTGACTACAACAACTATTTGACAATGAGAAGAGTCAGTAGTGTCAGAAATCATTTTCAAAGATGGAATGGTGGAGCATTACTACTTTATCTAAACAACGGATCCTTGAAGATTATTGAAGAGTCTTTTGGGGAAACGGGTTCTTCAAACCAAGTTAGTGATGACCTATTGGATAAAAAGAATTCTATTTATAGCATCGAGGCATCCCAAGAAAGAAGGGTAGAGATCATAGAGATAAAAGGAAATAAATAATGAGGAGTGTTTTAAAATATATCGCAATTGTTCTTGCCATTCTGAGTCCGCTCACAATGAATGCTACTCACATTATTGGAGGAGAAGTAAATTATACTTGTCTTGGTGATAATGAATACGAATTGACATTAACGGTTTACAGAGATTGCTTCTATGCCGATCCAAATGTGTTTTTTGACGACCCAGCATCTCTTGCAGTTTTTGACGCGAATGGGTTTTTAGTAAAAGGCCTCTTGTTGCCATTGATGAACAATGATACATTAACACCAATTCTTTCTGATTCATGTTTGTTTGTTCCAGAAAATGTTTGTGTACATACTACAACTTATAGAGACACTATTGAATTACCTTTTAAAGTTGGAGGTTACACTGTAGCGTATCAAAGGTGCTGTCGAAATCAAACAATCGTAAACATTGTAGACCCATTAAATACAGGTGCAACTTTCACAGCTGAAATTACGGAAACTGCCTTACTAGAATGTAACAGTGGTGCCAAATTTGAAGAATGGCCACCTTTGTTTATTTGCGTCAACGAACCAATTAATTACGATCATTCTGCCACAGATGCAGAAGGTGATTCTTTAGTATATAAGTTATGTACACCATTTGCAGGTGGTGACATGCAAAATAATCAACCCCAACCGCCTCCGCCTCCGCCTTACGAAACCATCAACTGGTTGACACCTACATATGGAGAGGACAATATGTTGGGATATGGTATACCAATGAGCATCGATCCCGAAACGGGATTGATCTCTGGTACGCCATCTATTCATGGTCAATATGTAGTCGGAGTTTGCCTAGAAGAATACAGAAATGGAGAATTGATATCGACAACCCGTAGAGATTTTCAATATAATGTAGGAGATTGTGGGGTGGTTGCTGCAGTAATTGGAAATGACAGTATTCAATGTGAAAATCTAAATGTTGAATTCATTAATGAAAGTTCAAATGCTAATGATTTTGAATGGTATTATGGAGACCCTGACATGCCGGGAGTAAATAGTACCCTCGAATCACCAAGCTACGAATATCCAGATACCGGAAATTATACCATTACTCTAATAGTTGAGCCAAATGGTGAATGTGCAGATACAAGCACTCAAAACATTTATTTAAAGAACTCTACACTTTCCGTAGGCTTTAATTATTTCGTTTTAGAATGTGTGGATAGTGTTGTATTATCAGTAAATAACTTTTCAGAAGATGAAGGCCTAGGCATTGAGTCTTATCTATGGACACTAAATGATGGCCAAACTTCTAACCTGGAAAATCCTGTTTTCGTATTAAATAGGTCTCAGGAGTATGAATTGAATTTAGAAGTTGAAACAATTGATGGTTGTGTAGAAAATTCCGAAGTCACTTTTTTTGCAAATGTTTTAGATGGAGGCATACAGGACACTTTAGAATTATGTCCTGGCGATGGAGTTGAATTAAACCCTGCCGCTTACGAAGGACCAAATATAATTTATTCTTGGTCCCCTACCGAAGGGCTAGATAATCCAAATGCAATCAACCCTTATGCTAGCCCAAGCGAAAGTACAGTTTATACTGTGACCATTCAAGATTCCATAAACATGTGCTTTGGGACGTTTAGCTTGTTTGTTGACATTCAAGAAAATAATGCAATCATTGATTTAGGAGAGCAAGTAACTACTTGTGAAGAATCCATCCTTTTAAGTGCCTCAACTAATGAAATAAACACCTTTTTATGGTCTGATCAAGCAGACTTCTCATCTGTATTATCTACGGAAAATACACTACTAGTAAATCATCAAGGTGTAGCAAATTATTATTTGCAAACGACAGATGATCGAGGATGTATCTTTGAAGATGAAATAGAAGTGACCATTGGTTCTTTAGAAGTAGAGACAGGAAGCAATGAAACTTCCGCATGTACAAATAATAACTTTACTTTCAGCATAATCAATAATGATCCAGGTGATGACTTAGAGATAAATTGGCAACCAGCCGCATCTTTGGTAAATGGTCAAAATAGTCTTGAAGCAACATTTAATGTCGATCTAGAAGGATTACAGACTTTTACAGCTACTATTGAAAATCAATATGGCTGTACAGAAGAAATAAGTTTTGAAATATTAATCATCAGCAATGCTGCTCCAACGGATTTTGAAATTATTCAAACAGGCTGTGAAGCAAATGAACTTACTTTCATCAGCAATCACCCAAACATTGAAAATTTTTACTGGGAAATAAACGATCCTAATAACCCAGGATTGACTTTAACAGGAGCTAATGTTTCTCATACTTATGCAGATGCAGGAACTTATACAGTTGCCTTAAAACCAATAGACGGTTTGCCTTGTGAACTTCCATCTGTTGAGAAATCCTTTTTCATCCCAGCATCTTATTTTGAAACAAATTTTGACTTGGAGGTGATTTCTTGTGGAGATGAAATTGAAGTGCAAATTCAAGATCTAAGTATTGCTTTTAATGATGAAATTAGAAATATAAAATGGACCTTCAGCAATGGTCAAGTTTATAATGGTCAGTTACTAAACTTAAGCTTTATGGAAAGTGGGGCTTATACTTTTACCGTCGATTTGTTGACCCTAAAGGGTTGTAACTTTTCTTACAATGGTGATTTTAATTTAGATGGATCTTTGCTAATGGATGCAAGTTTCATAGCAGAGCGTATCTTAAGTTGTGATGGAGCTCCTGTTGAAATTAATTCAAACGGTAATCCTAACTGGGAGTACCTTTGGACGCCTGCAAATGGTCTCAGTAGTGTAAATATCATGAATCCAATTGCTGATGTTTCTTCTAGCACGACTTACAATGTTCAAATTACTGATCCAAATAATAACTGTACAATTAACAGAACACTTACTGTGGAAATACCGATTGTACCTTTATATGCAGATTTTACATTTGAATACTTAAGCTGTTTAGATGTCTTAGAAGTGCAAATGTCAGATTTATCTGAATATTCAAATGGAGAAATAGTTTCTTGGAATTGGACATTGAGTGATGGACAATCTTTTGATAATCAAAATCCATTAATAAGCTTTTCAAATGCAGAAGATGTAAGTATTACACTTGACATTTTGACAGACGATGCTTGTGAAGCAAGCATTACAAAAGATCTGAGTGTCAGCTTAGTTTCAATAAATATACCTGAAGAAGGAAATCCATTATTCATTTGTTTTGGAGAAAGTATCGAACTTAATCCTGGAGGGAGCACAGCTTATGAATACTTGTGGAGTCCTGGAGATGGTCTTAGTTCTACATTTGCGGCAAGCCCAATTGCAAGCCCAAACCAAACCACAGAATACACTTTATTAGTTTCTGACCCTATAACAGGTTGTGAAGTAGAGAGAACTTTGGTCATAGAAGTTCCTACTGAATTACCTCAGCCGGCTTTTGATTGGAATTACGTATCCTGTGATAATCCTGCAGAAATAACTTTTAATAATTTGAGTACTTACGCTGATGGCGAGCTTTTAAATTATGAATGGTTGTTCCAAGGAAATTCCGTACGAGCATCTACAGAAGAGCATCCAACTTTGATCTTGGATGAAAACCAAAGTGTTTCGGTCAACTTAACCATTATTGCAGATGACGGTTGTACGAACACTTATACGGAAGAAATTTTATTTAATATAATTGACTTTAATATAGATATAGAATCAGTGATTGTTTGTCCGAATGAAGCAGTAGGCTTAAACCCAAATTTTGATCCTAGTCTTTTATACGAGTGGAGTCCTGCAGATGGTTTAGATAATCCCTTTGCTGGTAATCCGATGGCATTTCCAAACGAGTCAACAATTTATACAGTGTTAATCACTGATCCTAATAATGGAAGCTGTGAAGTCACAGATCAAGTGGAAGCCTTAGTGCCAGCATCAACTGTTGAAGTTGATTACAGTTTAAATTACATTTCTTGCGGCGAAGAAGCACTAATTCAATTAAACGATTTAAGCTTTGCAGAAATCGAAATAGTTTCTTGGAATTGGACAGTTAATAATACTGACACATATAATGAGCAAAATCCTGTTGTTGAAGTAAATGAATCAGGAATGCTTATGATTAATCTCATGATAACAACTATAGATGGTTGCGAATATGAATTGCTCATACCTCAAGGAGTTAATGTAGATTTAATAGATATGGAAAGTTTTAACGCTGCAAATGTAAACATTTGCTTAGGAGAAGAAGCTACCTTAAATGAATTAGGCAATCAAAATTATACTTATGAATGGGAAGGAGTTGAAGCTTCTCAGGTAAATGAAGTTTCTCCTATAGTTACGCCGACGGAGACTACTACTTACTCAGTCACCATCACAAATGTGTCCATTGATACATGTCAGATAGTATCTGAAGTAACCGTTATGGTTTATGAACAACCTAACTTTACCATTGAAGGGGAAAGTGAAATATGTGAGAAAGAAGGACTTCTAAGTGTAGCGCTTGAGTCAGGAGAAACTGTCCAATGGTCGGATGATCCAAACTTCAATAATATTCTTTCAAATGAAGAGAACTTGACTGTGGATCCAGGATTGGCTGGCACAACCTATTATGCTCAAGTTTTGAATGAATTTGGTTGTGGCAGTGAAGTTCAAGAATTTCAAGTCAATAGTTTTTATTTTGAAATACAACTTCAAGAAGATTATACGATATGTATAGGTGATACCTTAGAAATAAATATAGAAACTACTTTTGGAGAAGAACCTGTTTTTTGGAATTGGTCTGATGATGTTTCCATCATCGAAAATAATGGAAGCAGTTTATTAATCGCACCATTAGCAAGCACGACTTTGAGCTTACAAGCATCAAATTCAAATGATTGTTCTTCAGAGCTTTTAACAAGTATGATTGAAGTCGTTGACATTGGTGCTAACATTGATTTAAGTGCAGACAAAGAAAGCATAGAATTAGGAGAATCGGCAAACTTACTTTTAGCAAGTGAAGGATTATATGATTATAATTGGTCTCCTGCAGGTTCTTTAAATGATGCAGAAATAAGTAACCCCATTGCGAGTCCAACAGAAACAACTACCTATACGGTTACATTGGAAGACGATAATGGATGTAGCTATACAGATGCAATAACCATAATAGTACTTGCAAGTCCACCACCTCCACCTGTTACCCCCTGTGACGAACCTTATGTTTTTATTCCAAATGCATTTACTCCTAACGGAGATAACCTAAACGATCAATTGAAAGTAGATGGCAATGAAATCGAAACAATGCATTTAGTGATTTACAATAGGTATGGAGAGAAAGTATTTGAAACAAATGATCAAAATGAAACCTGGGATGGTTCTTATAAAGGTAAATTATTAGATACAGATGTATTTGGCTATTACTTGCAAGTGAGCTGTTTCAATGGAGATAATTTTTACAAACAAGGAAACATTAGTCTT
This sequence comes from uncultured Saprospiraceae bacterium, assembly GCA_937941095.1. GTDB lineage: Bacteria > Bacteroidota > Bacteroidia > Chitinophagales > Saprospiraceae > JALZVN01. The sequence continues at coordinate 20,258 of CALDYJ010000099.1, forward strand.
TTAAAATAAAAAATCAGTCGCACTTCAGCGCATTAGAAGAAGTGTAAAGAAATATAGTCCCGTGTTAAAGCACGATGAGCTGGGAGACGGTATTGAGGTTACCATATACAATCGCATATTGTCCAAAGCTCATCGCTAGCTTCTTCGCTTCACCCTTATTGATGTCTAAAATCAAAAATGCAAGTTCCTTTGGCCAAAGCTCCATTGGATCAACATTCTCCACATCTTGATGCTGTAAATTTTTATTTAATAAATAATTTTTTAATTCATTATGCTTCACCATGTTTTCATCATTCGGTTTCAAGACGGAACCTGGGTTAAATGCACTTACTATTGCGTAAGAAAAGACCTTATTGTCTACTAAAAATTCATTTAAACTTTTGTTTTCTTGCCCGATTATTATGGTTATTCCTTGTTTTAATAGCTTATAATGGCAAGCTTGATAGGCTTGGAAGAGCTTTTTATCTAATTTATAAGGAGATTTGTTCATTTTGTCTGAATCTTGAGACAAAGTTGTACTTTTGCGCTTAATTTTCAAAAGATACAGCAGCGTAGGTATATAAAATAAAAGATGGATAAAAATAGCATAATAGGCCTTTTGTTGATTTTCGGGATTCTCATGGTATGGCAGCAAATGACTGCTCCAAGTGAGGCTCAGCTCAAAGAACAACAAAGACTCCAAGATTCAATAGCTATGGTTGAAGCCCGACCTGACAGTGTCGTCGCTATGCCTGGAACTCAAGCGAATCAAAGCCTTGTTCCAGATTCTGTTAGAACTCAGCAATTGCAAAGTCAGTACGGTGAATTTGCAAGTGCAATGACAGGTTCTGAAGCTATGGAAAGCATTGAAAATGAATTGTTCAAAATTACATTTACCAATAAAGGAGGAAAAATCAAGCAGATTGAACTAAAGCAATTCAAAAAGAACTTAGACGATGATAAAACACCGCACGAACAAGTCCCTGTGTTATTACTGGAGGATGAAAAAAACAAGTTTGAATACATTCTTCCTTTAAATGGTGCTGCAGGACAGGTCAGCAGTGAATCACTTTTCTTTACAGCTAATGGGAGTGGAAACAGCATGAGCTACACAAGTCAGTTGCCGAATGGGGGAAGCATGGAACAGGTATATAGCATTAAACCAGGCTCATATGGTATCGACTATAAAGTGAAGTTCAAAGGAGTTTCTGGAGCTTTTGTACCTGGAACAGAACAAGTGAAATTAAACTGGGTCAATTACTTAGATAAAATTGAAATCAATGACAATTTTGAAAAGTATTACACCAGTGTTTATTACAAAGTTGTGGAAGAGACACCTGACTATTGCTCTTGTAGATCCAATGATGAAGAAATAACTAGTGAACGATTAAAATGGGTATCTCATGCAAACCAGTTTTTTAATACTTCATTAATTGCAAGCTCTAGCTTCAAAGGAGGTAAGCTTACCACTGAATTAATTGAGGAAGAAGGCAGTGAAGATTTGAAGAAATTAACTTCCAAGATAAATGTACCCTTGGATGGTTCAAATGATCAAACCATAGCCATGCAATTCTTTGCCGGGCCAAATGATTTTAACGTATTGAAAGCCTTTAGCCCAGATTTAGAAAACATAATACCTTATGGTTGGAGTATTTTTGGAACGATTAACAGGTGGATCATCAGACCAAGTTTTGAATTTTTAAATAAGTACATTGGTAAAAAAGGTATAGTCATCATCATATTGACCTTTTTAATTAAAATGCTTGTTTTTCCATTAACCTATAAGATGCTTTATTCGCAGCAAAAAATGGCTGCATTGAAGCCAAGATTAACAAAGCTTAAGGATAAATATAAAGATGATCAGCAGCAATATTCTATGGAGCAAATGAAGCTCTATCGAGAGTACGGGGTTAGTCCATTAGGAGGTTGCATGCCGATGATTTTACAAATGCCAATTTGGTACGCCTTGTTTAGGTTTTTCCCAGCTTCATTAGATTTTAGACAAGCTGGATTTTTATGGGCAGATGATTTATCTTCTTTTGATGATTTAATCAAGATCCCTTTTGACATGCCTGATATCGTAGGGAACCATCTCTCACTATTTACTTTGCTATGGGCGGTGACAACAATAATTTACACTTACTACAATACTAAACACATGGAAATGGGGGCAAATCCTGCCATGAAGTATATGCAATATGCTATGCCTTTGATGTTTCTTGTATTTTTCAATAACTACGCTTCTGGACTGACGTGTTATATGTTTTTTAGTAACCTTTTTAATATAGGGCAAACTTTGATTACCAAGAATTTTATCATTGATAAAAAGAAAATCGAAGACGAGCTCACTAATTATAAAAAGAAACCTAAGAAGAAGGGAAAGTTTCAGGAGAAATTAGAAAACGTTATGAAAGAGCAGCAGAAATTGAATGAACAAAGACAAAAGGACGTCCAAAAGAAAAAGAAGAAGTAATATTTTTCAACTTTATCCATCGAAGATGGTTTCTAGGTATATGGATTTTATGAAAAGGCAATCAGAAGCATACATTCCAGTTAATGAACACAATTTTTTAATGTGTTCATATGCAAGCTCAGCAGAAGACAGAATGCCGCATTTGGCTTTGATCTCTGAGCCAATAGATGTAGATGAGCCTGTTTTAGTAAGGATTCATTCGGAATGCATCACAGGTGATTTGTTTGGTTCAAAACGTTGTGATTGTGGGCAACAATTAGAACATTCCCTAGCCATGATTGGCAAACAAAAAGGGGTTCTAATTTACTTAAGACAAGAAGGCCGGGGAATTGGTATAATTAATAAACTGAAAGCCTATCAATTACAAGATACAGGATTAAATACTGCCGATGCTAATTTGCATTTAGGTTTAGAAGTAGATGCTAGAGCTTATGACATTGCGATTAAAATCTTAGAAGAATTAGGCATACGTAAAATCAATCTTCTAACCAATAGTCCAGCAAAGATTGCAGCCATAGAAGAATCGGAGATTGTAATCCACAAAAGAATACCTATTGAATTTGAAGCTTTGCCGGAGAATGCAAAATACTTGGAAACAAAAAAGAATTTAATGGGACATTTTTTGAGCAAATAAGTTTAAACTTACCACTTTGAAAAGCAGATGATTTTCTTCCGCTGCTTTAGTTTTTTCTTCTTTTTAACAAAGACTTTTTTCCCTTTTGGATGATCTTTAATGGGGTAAGTTCCAGGTACACCTGTTGGAAAGATTGGAGCAGGCCTTTGTTTGACGACCTTTGGTTTTTCGATCGGTGGTTTCGGTTTGGGCTTAGCAATAGATTTAGGACTTGTTTTTTTAGGCTCCTCCCGTTTAGGTTTTTCAACTACCTTTTTTATTACTCTATTAGTTTGCTCAGGAACAGCTTTTGTTTTAGGGGCTTTGTTTGTTGTAATTCTGATGACTTCACCGACCTTGGCGTCACCAAATTTTTCATCTAAGATTTGATAATCGTTTGCACCATTTTCTTTGATGACAATCGTTCTGTTTTTATCTTCAGAATCTTTGAATAGGTTTTTAATTTGTGCGGAAGCACTAAGGCATGATATTATTGAAAGTATTAGAAAACAAATGCAATTCTTCATTTTGCTTTAGCATGTTTTTATTGTTTTGGTTTCTAAATGAGATCCTTCTTAAGATAAGGAATAATATTCAAAGTTCAAATAGCTACTAGGCCTTTTCTGGCATTTGACAATCTTCTTCAGGTTTTTTACCACATACTGTACAATCACCAATTTGATTTTTCAACATTGGATTATTCGTTGCGCAAGTACCTCTGAATTCTTCTCCTTTGACGATTCCTCTGATGTTAATTAGTGCAAAGGAAATACCAAAAACGAAGAGTATGATTAGAAAGGTGTATATGAAACTCATTATTATTAATTTTATCCTTTAATTAGGGCTTGACCTAAATTTGATTTTGATCAAAGCTATTACAAATCTATTAAATAAACGTCATTATGGAGCATAAGTTGGAAGCCTTTGGAAGGATATTGAAGATAATGGATGAATTACGCGAAAAATGCCCTTGGGATAAGAAACAAACATTTGAAAGTCTTAGAAATTTAACGATTGAAGAAACTTATGAATTAGCTGATGCTATTTTAAACAAAGACATTGAAGAAATGAAAGAAGAAATAGGAGATATCTTTCTTCATTTGGTCTTCTATGCGAAAATTGCAGAAGAAACTAAACAATTTGATATAGCAGATGCTATAAATCATTGTTGTGAGAAATTAATTAGGAGGCATCCTCATATTTATGGTGACATCAAGGTTAAAGATGAGGCTGAAGTCAAAAAGAACTGGG
>CALDYJ010000100.1 GCA_937941095.1 uncultured Saprospiraceae bacterium
TGGCTAATTTATTTGATATCATAAAGAAATTTGGTGAAAAAGTTGCTGAAGTACAGCAAGACAACAGAGAGAGTCAAACTGAAAAAACTGCTTCAGGTTCAATCTTTGACAATATTCGAAAGAAAGTTGAAGACATTCAAAACCAAAAATCACAAACAGCGAATCATACAGAGTCTAATACATTTGAAGACTTTAGGAGTAAATTAAATGAGGTTGAAACTGAAAATAGAGAAAATCCAAACGTTGAAACTGCTGAAAGCTCTGTTTTTGATAGAATGAGAGCTGAGATCGAGCGCATGGAAAATGAGTCTAAAAATTCAACGGGCTCACATGTAGAAGAACACTCCAGTGATATTCCTTTTGAAACTAAATATGATGAAGTCTATGAGACACCTGCTCCAAAAAGAAGTGTTTCAGTTGGAAGTACAGCTATGATAGATGGAGGCGGAGGAAGTTTAGCCATAAGAATTGACCCTAGCATGGGATCACCTAAGAACGCTACAAGAATTCCTCATGGTGCAAATATTCAAGTATTAGAGTACGATACAACGAACAAAATTAACCTTGATGGTCAAATCCAAGGTTGGTATAAGGTCAATTACAATGGACAAATTGGCTGGGTTCTAGAATCTTACTTAAAGTAAAATTCTAGATTAAAATATAAAATCAGTTCATTTGCTGATTTTTCAGCTTAAAAGGAAAGCCTACTAGTTTAGGTTTTCCTTTTTTTTAAATATTTGATAATATTATGTATGTTTTCCTATCATTCTAATTAATTTGCCGTATTAGAATAATACTACCTAGAATAAGATGAAATCGAATAAATATGTATGCATTCATGGGCATTTCTATCAACCACCAAGAGAAAATGCCTGGTTAGAAGAAGTAGAACTGCAAGATTCTGCAAGCCCTTTTCATGATTGGAATGAAAGAATAAACTTTGAATGTTATGCACCTAATACCTCTGCTCGTTTATTAGATGATAAAGGTAAGATTTCAGGGATAATCAATAACTATACAAAAATCAATTTCAACTTTGGACCAACTTTACTATCCTGGTTACAAGAAAAAGATTTAGAGACTTATAATGCTATTCTTGAAGCGGATAAATTAAGTATGGCTTTAAACAATGGGCATGGTTCTGCAATTGCTCAAGCACATAGTCACATCATCATGCCACTGGCAAATGAAAGAGATAAAAGAACACAAATTCTGTGGGGCTTAAGGGATTTTAAATATCGCTTTGGCAGAGATTCTGAAGGTATATGGTTGCCTGAGACAGCTGTAGATACAGAGACCTTAGAATTGTTAGTTGACTACAAAGTAAAGTACACCATTTTGGCTCCCAGACAAATAAAAGCCATTAGGAAAATAGGGGATGATGCTTGGAAAGATACTGGTAGTGGTTTTGATACAAGAAGACCTTATAAAATAAACTTACCATCCGGAAGACATATAGCTGTTTTCTTTTATGATGGTCAGATCGCTCAGAAAGTAGCTTTCGACGGATTACTCAACAATGGTAAAAAATTTGCCAATAGCTTTTTGGATAGCTTTGATGATAATGAGGATGCGCAATTATCGCACATCGCTACAGATGGAGAAAGTTATGGACATCATCATAAATATGGTGAAATGGCACTCGCAGATTGCATCAATACGATTGAAAACAGTGGCAAGGCAAAGATGATAGTTTACGGGGCTTACCTCGAAAAATATCCTCCGACATACGAAGCTCAGATCCATGATGACAGCAGTTGGTCATGTGTACATGGCGTACAAAGATGGAAGTCTAATTGTGGCTGCAATTCGGGCGGAAAACCCACTTGGAATCAAGAATGGAGGAGTCACTTAAGAGAAGCTCTAAATTGGTTAAGAGATGAACTTGCTAAAATTTTTGAAAATGAAGTAGGTAAATATTTAAAGAATCCTTGGGATAGTCGAGAAGAATTTATTTTTGTCTTGCTTAACAGAAACGATAAGTCGATTAAGACTTTTTTAAAAGAACATGCGATTCGTCCACTAAGCAAAGAAGAAGAAACCATTGCTTTGCGGTGCTTAGAAATGCAAAGAAATGCTATTTACATGTTCACAAGTTGTGGATGGTTTTTTGATGAGATATCGGGGATAGAAACGAATCAAATTTTACAATATGCATTAAGAGCCATTGAATTTGCGAACCAAATATCGTCTGTAGAATTGGCTCAAAAATTTAAGTCGATGCTTTTAAATGCTCCAAGTAATGTGTTTAAAAATGGAGCAGAGTCCTATGAAAAATATGTAGAACCAGCTAAAGTTGATTTAGTAAGAGTAGGCATGCACTATGCTACTTTAACTATATTTCAAGAACAACCAGAATTTCTTTCATTTTTCAATTATGAAGCATTCAGTGAAAATTTTGAAAAAAGAAAAGCTGGGAATCAAACCATTACCGTAGGAAGAACTAAGGTGAAATCTAAAATTACTCATTCTGAAAAATTGTTCAGTTTTGCTGTTTTATATTTAGGTCAGCAAAACATCATTGGAAACATCTCCGTAGATATGGACAATGTTAGTTTTGAACAAATGAAAGTAGAAATATTAGATGCCTTCGAAACTACCAATTTAGGTAAGGTTATTGCAATTATGCAAAATTATTTTTCTGAAGAAAAGTTTAGTATTTCTCATTTGTTTAGGGATGAGAAAAGAAGAATTCTTAGAAAAATAAGTAAAAAAAGTCTTTCTGCTTCTGAAGCAGTTTTTAGAGAAATTTTTAACGACAATTACCAATTGATGAATGGCATGCGCCTTTCAAAAATTCCTGTTCCATCAGCTTTTAAAAGTGCAGCAGAATTTATTCTGAATACTGATTTGCACCGATTCTTCTCAAAGGATTTGTTACGAACAAAGGAGTTAAAAAGGTTGGTAAAAGAATTGAAAAGATGGGACCTAAACATTACGAATAAAACTGGATTGAGTCATTCAGCTAGTGAACGAATTTTTTACGAAATGCGAAAACTAGAACAAAATGAATTTGATGTAGAGCATATTAATACCATCAATGATATTTTTACCATGTTGGTCGATTTAGGAATTGAACTAAACATTTGGAAATCTCAAAATCTTTATTTTTCTATGCTTCAAAAAGTGGAGAAAAATGAACTGCTGTTTGATGAAGAGAAAAGAAAAGCTTTTTTCACCTTAGGAGATAAACTTGGAGTTAAATTATTGAGTTTTGCTACTTCTTAACATTTGGTTTTTATTAACAATATTAATTTGCTAAGTCTTTAAGGTATTTAATTTGATTTGTCTAAATTGCTAGACAAAATAAATTAAATATGAAATCACTTTTTACAATACTTTTTGTCTTAATAGTCTCATTTTCATATGCTCAAGATAATTGGAAGCAAGTTTCAGAATATGATGGATTTGCAAGACATCATCCAATTACATTTTCTATAGATGGTACTGGATATTTGTTAACCGGAGGCACTACCTTTGGTCTTCTAGCTGACTTTTGGAAGTACGATCCAATTGAAGATGAGTGGACTCAAATGCCAGATTTTCCAGGAGGCGAAAGAGGCTTTGCTTATGGAGTTGCACATAATGGTAAAGGCTACGTTGGTTTCGGCCTTTTTGAAAATGCAAATGGAGCAAGCCTAAGTCATTCTGATTTATGGGAGTTTGATCCGCTTACAGAAGAATGGACAGAACTTACACGATGTGCTTGTCCGGGAAGATTTCATCCAGCTTTTGTAGCCCTCAACGGTAAATTATTTGTCGGTTTAGGAGCGAGTACTAGTTTTGGAGATTTGAGAGATTGGTGGGTATACGACATTGCTACCGATTCATGGGAAAGGAAAGCTGAACTTCCTGCACCTGCAAGACACCATCCTTACTTTTTTGGTATTGGAGATTATGTTTATGCTGGAATGGGGCACAGTGGACCTAGCATTTTTAATGATCTTTGGAGGTATAATCTAAGTACGGATACTTGGGATCAGATGAGCGATCTACCTGCTCAAGGAAGAGTTGCTGGAACTCAATTTACTTATAATGACGAAGGTTATGTATTGGCTGGTCAAAATGAACAGCATGTTAATTTTCCGGTCGGAGAATTCTGGAAGTATTCTCCAAATTCAGATTCCTGGACGGAATTAGAAGCATTTCCTATCGGTAGCCGTTGGGCACCAGGATCTTTCCTTATAGACAACATGTTGTACTTTACAAGTGGAGAAGATAATGTAGGAACTTTTAATAATGACATGTGGTCTTTTGATTTGGGAGGAGCTGTTAATACAGATGAGCCAGACGCTTTGATTAATGAATTGAATGTTTTCCCAAATCCAGTACAAGATATCTTAACTTTAAAAGCATACAATGTATCCTTAGATCAAGCTTTTGTTGAAGTATATGACATCAAAGGAGCCTTGGTGATGGCAAAATCTTTAGAAAATCAAAGCCTAAACGTTTCAAAAATAGGAGCTGGGGTTTATAAAATTGTTATCCACACGGAAGCACAAACCTATGTTGAGAGTTTTGTAAAAATGTAGATGGAGAATCTATTGTTTTATTAAAAAATCATCTATAACTCTATGAGCTATAGATGATTTTTTTATGCAATAAAACTTATCTTCACTCCTAGAAAAACAAATTATGCCCGGATTCGCACATCTTCACTGCCATACCTCATATTCTTTACTTGATGGTGCTTCTGACATCGGTCTAATGATGGACAAAGCAAAATCTGATGGGCAACTCGGTGTTGCACTTACTGACCATGGTAATATGTTTGGTGCTTTTAAATTTATTAGCGAAGCAAACAAAAGAAACCTAATACCTGTCATAGGTTGTGAATTTTATCTTGTTGAAGATAGGCACAAAAGAAGTTTTAAGAAAAGTTTAGGAGAAAAAGATAAAAGGTATCACCAATTGATGCTTGCCAAAAATAGGAAGGGATATGAAAATCTTGCAAAACTTTGCTCTTTAGGTTTTATAGAAGGGGCTTACGGAAAATTTCCAAGGATAGATAAAGAATTAGTTGAAAAATATCATGAAGGTCTGATTGCTACAAGTTGTTGTCTTGGAGCAGAAGTACCCCAAGCAATTCTCAGTGGCGATCATGAAAAAGCTGAAACTCTTTTAAAATGGTGGTTAAATCTTTTTGGGGAAGATTATTACATTGAAATTCAAAGGCATAAAGGATTAGAAAACATAGATGGCACAGGGGTAAGTCAAGAAGACATCAATCAAGTGTTATTAGGTTTTGCAAAAAAACACAATGTCGAAGTAATTTGTACCAATGATTCGCATTATGTTGAAGAGGAAGATTCTTTTCCTCATGATATTTTACTTTGCGTAAATACAGGTGAAAAAGTAGAAACTAAAGAAAGGTTTAGATTTTCTAGCTCAGATTTTTATTTCAAAACGCAAAAAGAAATGGGACAAAGGTTTAGCGATGTTCCTTTTGCCTTAGACAACACGCTAAAAATTTTGGATAAAATTGATCCTTTTGATCTTCAAAGGGATATCCTACTTCCAAATTTTCCCATTCCACAAAATTTTAATGGACAAGCAGAATATCTTAGGCATTTAGTTTACGAAGGTGCAAAAGTTAGGTACAAAGACATCACTCATGAAGTCAAAACTCGAATAGACTACGAATTAGACATCATCGGTAAAATGGGATTCCATGGTTACTTTTTAGTCGTTCAAGATTTCATAAATGCAGCAAGAGAAATGGGAGTTTCTGTTGGCCCTGGTAGAGGATCAGCAGCAGGTTCGGTGGTAGCTTATTGTTTAGCGATTACTAATTTGGATCCAATTGGATATAATTTACTATTTGAAAGATTCTTAAATCCAGAAAGAATCTCCATGCCAGATATCGATATTGATTTTGATGATGATGGGAGGCAACGCGTTATTGATTGGGTGGTTGAAAAATATGGCCGAAACCAGGTTGCACAAATCATCACCTTTGGTAGAATGAAAGCTCGTTCAGCCATTAGAGACGTTGCAAGGGTATTGGATCTTCCATTGCCACAAGCAGATGCTATTGCTAAATTAGTTCCGAATCGTCAAGGGAAAAGTCCAGCGCTTATGGACGTGGTTTCTCCTCAATACACAAAATTAAAGAGTGATTGGCCTTCTGATGATTATCAAAGAATTGAGCAGTTACATAACATTCAAAAAGCAAAAGATTTAAGTTCAAAAACAATTTTGAATGCTGCTAAACTTGAAGGCACTGTAAGAAATGTAGGCATACATGCAGCAGGTATAATCATCGCTCCAGATGACATCACTAAATACATTCCAGTATGTACTTCTAAGGATACAGATTTATTGGTCACCCAGTTTGATGGATCTGTGGTCGAAGATGCAGGAATGCTAAAAATGGATTTTCTTGGTTTAAAAACCTTGTCGATCATCAAAGATGCGATAAATAATATTGTATTGAGATATGGTGAAGAAGCAAGGATTGATCCAGATGAAATTCCATTAGATGACGTAGAAACATACAAACTTTTTCAAAGAGGAGAAACAGTTGGTATTTTTCAGTTCGAGTCTGATGGAATGCAAAAATACCTAAAGGATCTAAAGCCAACTGACATTGAAGATCTGATTGCGATGAATGCGCTTTACCGTCCCGGTCCAATGGATAACATTCCAACCTATGTCGAAAGAAAACATGGTAGAGAAAAAGTAAAATTTCCTCATGAAATGCTGGAGCCCGTCTTGAAAAATACTTTCGGGATAATAGTTTATCAAGAGCAAATTATGGAGACGGCTAGAGTAATTGCTAATTACTCATTAGCACAAGCAGATATGCTCCGTAGAGCAATGGGTAAAAAGAAGATTAAAGAAATGGAGCGCCACAAAGAAATCTTTGTGAATGGAGCTGCAGACAATAACATCTCTGAAAAGAAAGCTTTAGAGATTTATGACATCATGTTTAAATTCGCTAATTATGGATTCAATAGATCTCATGCAGCAGCATATTCTGTAGTAGCTTTCCAAACAGCTTACTTTAAAACACATTACCCTGCAGAATTCATGGCCGCAATTCTGACAAGAAATAAATCGGACATCACTCGTTTGAACTTTTTCTTACGAGAATGTAAAAGAATGGGGATAGAAGTACTTGGTCCTGATGTAAATGAAAGCCAACTAAATTTTACCGTTAATAAAAAAGGTCAAATTAGGTTTGGGATGTCTGCTTTGAAAGGAGTAGGAGAAGCTCCTGTAGAAGAATTAATCGAAGCGCGAAAGAAAGGTGGCGATTTCCAATCCGTTTTTGATATGCTAAAAAGATTAAACCTTAGATCGTTTAATAAAAAAGCCTTAGAAAGTTTAGTAAGGGGAGGAGGTTTAGATTGTTTTGAAGGAATTCATAGAGCTGTCTATTTTTCTCCTTCAGAAAAATACAACACCTTCATTGAGCACCTTTTAAAATGGGGAAATGCTTATCAAAAATTAAAATCAGAATCCGCTAATACATTATTTGGAGCTTCCGATGATGTGATGGTACCAGATCCAAAAATTCCACAAGTAGAACCTTGGACCTTAATTAAAAAATTAAATGAAGAAAAAGAAGTTGCAGGAATCTTTATCAGTGGGCACCCTCTAGATGACTATAAATTAGTTGCAGAACATTTTGTTAGCTGCACCTTATCTCATGTCGAAAACATCCCTGGAAAAGAATTATCCGTCGCTGTACTTGTCGCTGAAGCAAATCATGGTTTTGATAAAAAGGGCGTAGGGCGAGGATATTTTACCATCCAAGATTTTAATTCTAGTTTAGAAATTAGCCTCTGGAAAGAAGACTATCAAAAGTTTAAACACTTTTTTGAAGTAGGACAATGCTTATTTATAAAAGGTGTTTACGAAAGTCGCTGGCATGGCAGCGATCAAAAAACATTCAAACTCAAACAGGTTAAGCAATTGGCAGCTATTGAATCAAGCATTGTTTCTTCTGTGGCAATGGATATTTCTTTAGACCAATTAGATGACGATTTTTTGAGAAAATTTGTCTCTTTAATCGAAAAACGTAAAGGTGACCACCGTCTCAAAATTAATGTGCACGACAAAGAAGAAAGATTGAGTTTGCCGATGTATTCTAAAACCACCAAAGTAAATGTAGACGGCGAATTTATTGATGAATTAGAAAAGCTAAAAGTATCCTTTAAATTGTCTTAAACTTATTTATGAACTTCTGTGCTTAAAAACAAAATGCTTGAAATGTTAAAATTTTAACTTTTGAAATAAAAAATTGATAAGACTGTTTTAAGCAAGTACAAACCACCTAAAATATACACCTATACGCTTAAACATTTACATGATTATTTTTCATCAATCAAAACTTAAAAGTTTTAATCATGAAATGTTTAAACATCTTCTATTATAAGACCTTGGCATTTATTTACCTCAGCGTAAAAAACCAAATAATTACCTCAAGTAAAATCCATTACCTAAAGTATAATTCAGATTAAGATTCATTGCTTTGCATTGCAGAGCTGCAATTTTCAATTAAGAATTTCTAAAGAATTTGAACCCTTTTTGAAAGCTGTTCAATACTTGGACTTATTGTTAATGGACAGAACTGAAAAAAGAATAGACTTTTTTATACAATAATTTATTTAATCACTTAAAAGCAAATAATGAATTTTAAAATTTTCGCATTGGCTATTTTTACTTTACTGACCCAACAAATTAGTGTGCAAGCACAAGAAGGAGAAACTAAAACTAACAACAAATTTGAAGACTTTAATTTCGGTATTTTGATGGAGTATCAAAATGGAAATTTTCAATATGATTTTCTAAACCAGGTGGCTGAATTTGACGATCAAAGTTGGTTGGCTTTCGGAATAGGCATTCTGGGAGAATATTCTATAAGTAAAAACATCTATTTGGGAGTTTCTCCTAAGATTTTATTTACGGAATTGGATTCTAAAGATAATGGTGGATTTACACGCATCGAAAAAATAGAAAATGTTGCTGTTCAATTACCCATATATGTAGCCTATGAATTTGATCTGGCTAAAAAAGTAGACCCTTTTATTTCCTTAGGTTATGCCATGAATTTAAACATTAAAGATCGGGATGAGCCACTAAGTCTTTCTTCAGATACTTATAGCGAAATATTTCTAGACTTAGGATTTGCAGTAGAAACAAAATTCTTTACATGGGCTCCTTATTTTGGTTACAACAGATCATTATCTGATCTGCTAGATTTAACATTTACAGACATAAATGGAGAAGTCATTGATACAAGTAGCAGACTCGATTCATTCCATATAGGGGTTAGATTCAAAGGATAAATTAAATAAGACCTTATGTTCAAAATGATTAAAGTAAATATTATAATTCTATTGTCCATTTTTCTTTTAATGCCAAAACACCTGACTGCTCAAGATCGCCTTTTTGGTGGTCAAGAGATTGTTCTAAATTTTTTAGAATATGGTCTTGCTGTAGAACATCAAAGAGGGATGGTAAATCTAAATTCTACTGATTTAATTTCTGAAGTCGAAACTGATCATTGGGAAAGCGTTAATTTAGGCTTGCTTTTAGAATGCAACATTGTGCCAGCAGGCTTAAGCTTAGGTTTTAGACCTAAAGTAAGCATCCTTACTTATTTCGTAGAATCGAAGTTTAATTCGGACAATTTGATTGAAAACGGTGATGTGTATTTTCATATTCCATTTTCAATTACCTATACTTATTATGGCCTAAAAGCATCACCTTTTATTTCAGGCTCCTTTTCGCATGCCTTAAAACTGTCGAAAGATACCAATGAAGCATTTACTTTAGCTGATAATTTTAATGAATTGCTTTTTGACATTGGGTTTAGATTTTCTACTCCTAAGCTTAATTTGTCTCCTTATGTAGGATTAAATACGAGCATCAGTAATGTATATGATCTAGAAAATGCTCAAGGTGAAAAGTTAGATTTCAGAAGAAATGGATTCCATCTTGGCATAAGAGTAAAAGGATAATATAAGAAATATCTCATTTCAATTTTGGCCTTCCTTCAAAGCTGGTTCGCTTTGTTTGGAAGGTTATTTTTTTCAGGTTTACTAAACCTCCAAGGTTTAGTAAACCTAGGGAAAATCCTCGAAAATACCAGACACCATTTTAAATTCGGTAGCTTTTAATTCATTTTCGGTATCCTATGAGTTTAGCTCGAATTTATTCTCACTATATTAGGTTTGCTCATTATTTTCATTCAAAACAATGAGTAAGCTTGGTCATTCTAAAAACAAAAACGGCTTTCTTTAAAAACATTATGAAGCTTTGTTTCATAATTTTGTTAATTTCATAAGCAAATGATTACTTATGAAGTTAATAACTACGCTATGCTTGTTTTTTCTGATTTTCAATACTCAGGCACAAACAAATATTCATTTTACAAACCCAACTGCTGGTGAAATTTTAAAGGGAAACTTTAACCCATCTACTTATCTGCCACTAATAGTGCTAGATGACCCCAATGAGATTGTCAAAGACATCATCAATGAAGTCAGCCCACAAAATTTAAAAAGCTTATTAGAAACAATGAGTGGATTTCATACAAGAAATACTGCTTCAGATACCTTGTCGACTACAGAAGGTATTGGAGCAGCACGAAATTGGGCATTAGATGAATTTCAGAAAATAAGCGATGAAAACGAAGGCAGATTGATTCCCAGTTTTCTGCAATTTGATCAACTAATCTGTGGAGTATCGAGTCATAAAAACATTGTTGCTGTTTTACCCGGAACAGGAACAACGTATGATGAATGTGTATTAGTAGAAGCTCATTATGACAGTAGGTGTGGAACTCAATGTAATCCAGATTGTGAAGCCCATGGAATGGAAGACAATGGCAGCGGTTCAGCTTTGGTATTGGAATTAGCAAGAGTTTTGTCAAAGTATTCTTTTGACCGTTCAATTATTTTTATGCTTACCGTTGGAGAAGAGCAGGGGCTGGTCGGCGCAGAAGCGATGTCCTCTTGGTGCAAAAACAACAACATCAAATTGCAAGCTGTTTTTAATAATGACATTGTAGGCGGAGTAATTTGTGGGAATACTGCATCTCCACCAGGTTGTCCAGGAGAAGACTTAGTGGACAGCACGAATGTTCGGATTTATTCTGCAGGACAGGACAATTCTCCTAATAAGCAATTGGCGAGATGGACCAAATTGCAGCACGAAGAAATGGTAAGGCCCAATAGCGAACAAGCACATACTATAAATATTCTTACACCAGAAGATAGAGCTGGAAGGGGAGGAGATCACATTCCATTTCCGCCAAAAGGTTTTAATGCCATAAGGTTCACTTCTGCCTTTGAACACGGAGACGGTAATCCAGCACAAGAAAATTATACCGATAGACAGCATACTAGTACTGATAGACTTGGATTAGACACTAATGGTGATGGTGTTTTTGACCTGTATTATGTTGATTTTAATTATTTAGCTAGGAATGCCTGGATAAACGGAAATGCATTAGCAATGGCTGCATCATCTCCTGTTGCACCTACAAATATAGAAATGGAAGAAATTCCTGGTGGCTTTCGGGTGAGTATTGATGATCCAAATGATTATGGTAACTATCGAATCGCAATAAAAGATTTTGATGGAAATGATTGGGACCAAATCATTGATACACAAGACAAAGTTACGGATATAAATGGATTTAATACCGGATTTTACCACATCAGTGCTTGCACGGTAGATGAAAATGGGATTGAGAGTTTTTTCTCCAAAGAACTTTTCGACAATACCACTACATCTATCCGAGAAATTGATTATAAAAAAACTGGCATTCATCTCATGCAAAACAGACCAAATCCCTTTGATGATGTCACTCAGATTGCAGTAGTTGTTGAAAAAGTTATTGATTATAAACAGGCAGAGATAATTGTTCGCTCGCTAGATGGCAGAAAACTAAAGGCTTATGATATAAAGTTAAAACCAGGAATTAATTCTATTTTATTTGAACATGTCAGCCATGACTTTGTTCAAGGTATTTATACCTATTCTTTAGTTATTGATGATCTTGTTTTTGATACAAAGAAAATGATATATGCCTTTTAAAATTATTACTGCTTTGTTTTTTATACTCTTTTATTTAACTGGATGTGAATCAAAACAAAACATTAATGAAAAGCTTGAAAAACAAGAAGTTCTGGAATTGAAAGGCAAGAATAAATCAAATGTTGGACATGCTTCGAAATCAGAACTTAAAATTTATGAAAAATTTGATGATTTAGCACCTTTATTGAGTCTACAGAATGACACGACTTATGTCATAAATTTTTGGGCTACATGGTGTAAACCTTGTGTAGCAGAGTTGCCACTTTTTGAAAAATTGACTGAAGAGAATAAGAATAAAAAATTTAAAACTATTTTAGTAAGCTTGGATTTTCCTAAGCAAATTGAAACAAGATTGCTGCCTTTTATAGAAAAAAACAAATTACAATCTCAAGTGGTGGTACTAGCAGATAAAAAAGAGCAAATTTGGATAGATAAAGTCGATAAAAATTGGGACGGAGCTATACCAGTGACTTTAGTATATAAGAAAAACAAAAGAAAATTCGTTTATGGAGAAGTACATGATTATGAAGAGTTGAAAGCTTATGTTGATCAGGTACAATAAAATATTTAACCAAAATAAAAAAAATGAAAATCACATCTTATTTAACAGCTTTAATTATAGCAATCTTTTGTTTTTCAAGCTGTCAACAAGGAGCATCTGTTGAAGAAACCAATAAAGATGCTAAAACAGAGAAAACGACTAAGAAAGTTTCAGGAACCGATGTACTAAAAATTGGTGATGTAGCTCCTGACTTTAATTTAAAAAACATAGATGGTTCTATGGTTTCTTTAGCTTCACTAGATGGGGCAAAAGGATACATCGTAACATTTACCTGCAATCACTGCCCTTATTCTGTTATGTATGAAGATCGTTTGATTGCACTTCATACCGAAATGTCTGCATTGGGCTATCCTGTAGTGGCCATTAATCCTAATGACCCTGAAGTCCAGCCAAAAGACAGCTTTGATGGCATGGTTGAAAGAGCAAAAGAGAAGGCATTTAATTTTCCTTATTTATTCGATGACGGTCAGAAAGTATACCCACAATATGGAGCTACAAGAACACCTCACGTCTTTGTCTTAGACAATGAAAGAAAAGTAAGATACATTGGGGCAATTGATGATAGTGCTAGGGATGAAGATGATGTTGAAACGGAATATGTTAAGAAGGCTATTATGGCTATTGAAGCTGGCAAAGATCCAGATCCTAACTTTACTAAAGCAGTTGGATGCACCATTAAGAAAAAAGTATAAATTAGTTGAGGATTAAGCATTTAGCCTTGAATGCTTAATCCTTTACTTTGCATTTAATTCCCTAGAGCTTTAGCAATGTCGATTATTAATAAATGTAACAATCGGACAGAAAGTTTTCTGAAGAAAAGACGAAAAGCATTCGAATAAAAACCAAAGACTTAATAACATAACTTACCTTCCTCTTCATACGTAAAATAAGCATCGATTCGGATTAACATTCGAGGATAGCAGAATTTACGTGAATAAACTCAACAAATCATATAAATCGCTCTATTATTTAGCGATTCTATTGGGCCTTTTGGTGCATGGCATGCTAATGTTTTTTACGCATGAAAACACTTATGATGCCTATGTTCATATGTTTTTTGCAAGTCATTATGCAGAAAATTGGTTTGAAACTTGGAATTACAAATGGTATACAGGTTTTACCATAACTTCTTACCCACCTCTAGTCCATCAAATGATGGCTTTACTATCTAAGTTTATTGGATTAAAATTAGCGTTTGTTGCCTGGGGCTTTTTCATTGTTGCAGTTTTCATAAGAGGTGTTTATCATTTTTCTAAATTGTTTGTCCATGAAAAAGCTGCTACTTATGCTGCATTTGCAGCCGTGTTTAGTTTTTCTTTTATGGAAGCCCTCCATGTATTTGGTCAACTCCCGAGTATAACAGGGATAGCATTTATCTTAAATGCTTGTCCAGAGTTATATAAATTTTTTAGGTATAAAAAATGGTTTTACTTTTTCTCCGCCCTCAGTTTAATTGCAGTGACAACTGCAGCACACCATGTTTCTACAATATTTGGAGCTGTCTTTTTTATCGCTCCAATCATAGGGCTTGCAGTTTTGGATAATTGTGCAGAACAACATGGAGGGCATAAAAATTATGGAATAAAGGAATTTATAAATGAGGTCAAAGAAAAATTACCGCATGCCATTATTTTTGGTGTAGCCTTGATTTGTATCGTGTTGTTTGTTGTTTTTCCTTACTGGTATTGGTCGAAAACCGATCCAATTACGCAAGTGCCAATTCCTCATGGCTCACGAGGTAATTTCATCGCAGATACGAACCTAGGCATTGTTTTCTTTTTAATTCCTTGGGGCTTTTTAGCTTTTATTCTTCCTTATTTCTTTATAAAATTGTTTAATAGGAGAAACATATTTTTAGGATTATCATTCAGCTTGGCATTTTTATTAGGGACAGGTGGAACGACACCTATACCTAAATGGATATTAGGAGAGCATGCATTTAGCATTTTAACATTAGATCGCTTTACTTTTTGGGCCTCTTTAATGGCCTTGCCATTTTGGGGTTTCTTCATCTATGAATTGTTTGAAGGTGAACTGAAAATCAAAATACTTAGGTACTTAGGCAGTTTTTATCATAAACTTGCTCTAGGAACTTTTTCGATGTTTATGATATTGGCTTCAGTACTTATAGTCAACTTAAATTATTTTAGACCTTTACAACCTGCTAAAATTGATATCAATCCAATAGTAAAATTTTTAAACACTGATGATCATAATAATTGGCGATACTTGACTTTAGGTTTTGGTGATCAAGTTGCTTGGCTTTCCGCCAATACAAATGCTTTGTCAGTAGATGGTAACTACCATTCTGCCAGAAGGCTTCCGGAAATGACTAGTCGTCCAGTTGAGCGATTAGAAAATTCAAAATATTTAGGCATGGCTGGTCTCGGTGCCTTACAACAATTTTTAACCATTCCCGAAAAGTATCATCTTAAGTATATTTTTTCTAACGATAAATTTTATGATCCGCTCTTATACTTTTCGGGCTGGGAATTTGTTAGAACATTAGACAACAATATTAGTATTTGGGAAAAGCCTGATATCCCTCCACTGCCTACACTTTTACCAAAAAAAGTTATTCCTAAGTATCAAAGTATAATCTGGGGTTTTGTACCGATTGCTGCTTTCCTCTTAATGCTGCTGTTTAATCTTTCGGGTAGATTTGTTTTTATTCAAAGGAAAAATACTAATATCTTAGATGATCAATCAACTCTAATAAGTAAAGAAAGAACGGTAGTAACCCAATTCAAATGGTGGATTACTGGCTTGTTTTTCATAGCTGCATGCGGTATCCTTTCTGTTAGTTTTGTTAATGCAAACCTTGTGGATAGAACCCAATTGAGTCCAGAGGAAACTGTAAAAAATTATTACCACAACCTTGATTTTAGAAATTTTGAAGAAGCTTATTCGATGCTTTCAAGAAATGAAAAGCCAAGTATAGAACAGTATATGTTGGAAACAACAATTGAAGATGGTCTGCTTGCTTCTTTTGCAAAATTGGATTCAATTGAAATTCTAAAAGTCGATTACCTAAGTGATGTCGAAGCAAAGGTTTTTCTTACCGCTAATTGGATTACCTCCATTATGTCTTATCAAACTCAAGAAGAACATTTCTTGGAAAAAAAAGAAGATAAGTGGTATTTAAAACATCAAAAAATTAGTAGGAAGACGCCGCCTGATAATCATTTTAGTATACCTAATGTGTCTTTTTTAAGTCAAGGAAGAAGAACAATTGATGTCGAACAAACGGACAAGAGAGATGTGATGGATAGGCCTGAAGTATATGTCATAGAAGCGAAGTTGGTAAAAAAAGACAGCTCATTTTTTATTGTTGGTGAGTTGCAAAATGTAGATGATATTCCCGCTTACATCAGCATTATGGTGAGTTTATTTGATGACAAAAATGAAAAGATCTTATCCTATAATGCTAGAGATGTACTTAAACACCATCTTATGCCTAAAGAAGTTTGTTCATTTAGAGTCGATTTTGAAGAAATAGCTTGGCAAAATACTTTTGTTGACTTACCTAAAAAATTTGATCCGGAATTTTCAAACCCTTTCAATTTTCAAAGAGCCCCAACTAACTTTAAAATGTTTGTAAAAGCATTAGCCTCTGATCAAAAAAGTTATGAAAATAGTGGTCTTCAAAATGTGATAGTTCAGGATGAAAGAATAATGGGACAAATTCAAAATTATGGTGTAGAGCAAATAAGTATTCCATTACTCATCTCATCTTGGTATGACCAGAAAAGAAATTTGAGATGGGTAGAAAACGCTTATCAAAAGAAAGGGATCCGCTCACAAAGAAATAAAGATTTTTCCATTCCATTGCCTTCCTTTGAAAGCTTAAAGACTGTTTATGAAGGCCAGGATAATGATTTGTTTGTAAATGGAATTAGAAGATCTGAATATGGTCGAAAACTAAAAATTCAAAACAATGACTTTAATGACTTGCAATTTATAAAAACGAATTTGCAAGATGTTCCATACTTTAAATTGCAACTTAATAATTTCATAAACAGATGAGTCGTGCTGTCTACATATCGATCATTTGTTTAGTTATCTTTTCATGCCAAACAAAAGAAATTATTCCTAAAGAAAAGATAGCTTTACCTTTTAGGCTAATAAATAAAATGCCAAAAGATACTTTTGAAGTTGGTGCTAACATAAATTTTGATTTTAACTTTTCTTCTACTGATTCTTTATACATTATTTGGAGCTCTACCTTTGGTGATGTCATTTTAGAAGGTAAAAGCACAAATACTGAAAAAATAAGTTTTAAAGTTCCACAGCCTTTGACAACTAAAAGTGGGGATGTAGACTTGTACCTTTATAAAAACCAGGAAAAAATTGATCATTTTGAATTGCATTTAAAACCTTCAGAAGCAGTTGGAGAATTATTTTCAACCATCGGTCCAAAGGCATTATTGATTGATCAAGAAAGAGAATCGATGTTGTCAATTATTCCAAGAGATAAGTTTTATAATCCACAGCCAGATGGTACAGCAGTGGAAGTTTATTATAAATATCCCAATCTTGCTCAAGAAAAAATAAAAGTAAGCACCAAAGATTTTATAGCTAGTAAAGTTTTTAATTCGAAAAGGACAAAAGGTAAATTGTTTGTAGGGTCAAAATCTCAAAAAGCATACTCCAATGAAGAGCTGGTTGAAATTACGCCCGGTTCTGCAAGCAATTTTCAAATTACTTTAAGTGAGCATTTTCCATTTGCAGATGGTAGACAAAGTTTTACTATTTATAGTAATGAAATAAAAGATGAGTATAACAATAGAGTAGCAGATGGCACCCAGATAATTTTCAGAATGAAGCACATCGATGGAAAAGTTTCTATTTATAAATCAAAAGTGATAGCTGGTGTTTCAAGTTTAGAGATTTTAAATCCAGTAGAACCAGGCCTTTATGAAGTCCAAGCTGGCATTTATGGGGGAGTAAAAAGTAACATCCTTCAAATTGGTTTTAGAAGCATTCAAAACGAATTGTTACTAAGCTTAAATGAATTGAATGAATTAAAAATAGGACCGGTTAGAGGTGAACTGAATCAGTTGATTCCTGATGGAACTATTGGCATTATTGAAGCAGCAAATAAAAGATTTGATTTAGAATTTGTCAATGGATTAGCTATTTTTAAACTGCCAGTTGATCTTATGATTAATAATGATGATGTTTGGAAAATAAAGATTTTAGGAATTTCAAAATTCTTCTCACCAAAATCTTTATTCCATGAGTAAAAATTATTTAACTCATCTACCTTACAAAATTATTTTTGTGCTTTGCCTATTTATTAGCGTGATGCTGCTAAGTAAACTTATTGCTTATTACAAGACTGGTGCTGATCCCAAGAATATTCTAAACATTCAAAAAGAGATATTTACGTCACACACACCTTTTGTGCTTTGGGAGAAAAATGATAAACTTAGAGGAATAAATCCAGATGAATACACCATTGAAAAAATAGAAAAAGATTATTTGATGGCTTGGAATTTACTTAACCTAAGTATTAAGTCGAAAGAATATTCATCCTTAAAGGATTATTTTGCAGATTCAATTTTAGTACAAATCCAAAATTCTTCTCAATTTAATACAAGCTTTGATTTTGAACAAGTAGAAATTGAGCATCACATTTTACCAACATATTTTCCCTATGATAGAAAGATGATCGCATTTGACGACAATGGAGTCAAAATTATTAAAAGGGCTTTTAAAAAAAATACAAGTGATTTGGTTTATCAACGAGAAGATGTATCTGACTTTAAAGTCATCATGATGCTGCAAGATGGTTTTTGGAAAATCGTTGAATTGCATAAAAAAATAACTTTGGATAATCAAGGTGAAATATTTTCTAGCACAAAAGAAAATCATTTTGAAGTAAATAAAAATGGCTTTCTTTTAAATGGTAAACCTTTTAAGGTAAAAGGTATTAATTATTATCCGCAGGATGCTCCATGGTCATTGTTTTGGAGGAATGTTGACAAGCATACACTTGATGCAGATTTTGACTTAATTAAATCAAGTGGATTCAATACAGTTCGAATTTTTATCCCTTATGAAGAATTTGGAGGAGCTCATGTTAAAAGAGAAATGCTTGATAAACTTTCTTTCCTCTTGGAATCTCTCAAGTCTAAAGAACTCTATGCGCTTATAACTTTGTTTGATTTTCCAAAAGGATTTGATTGGCAACACTACACAAAAGCTGATCAGCATTTAAGAAAGATTGTAGAACACTGTAAATCTTTTGATTCAGTAATTGCATATGATTTAAAGAATGAGCCGGATCTAGATATTGTGCAATATGGAAATAAAGTCAATGATTGGCTAGCATTCTTATTGGAAAGATTTCGAAAATATGCTCCTAATGAATTACTGACCATTGGATGGTCTGATGCAGCTTACATAAATCAATTCAACGAAGAATTGGATTTTTTATGTTTTCATTATTATAAAGAAGAAGAAGACTTTGAAGCTGTTCTTTTGAAAGTTAAAAATGAAAATCCAAATAAACTAATAGTACTAGAAGAATTTGGCTTCCCCACCTATAAGTCAAAAGTCTTTCCTATTCATAACACTTCAATAGATCAAAAAGATTATGTTGCCGAAATTTTAAACGTGATTGAAAAAGAATCTATTCCTTATTTTATTTGGACCCTACATGATTTTAAAGAATTGCCAAATGGAACTTTTTCTTCAAGACCTTGGGTTAAAAATCCTCAGAAACATTTTGGCTTATATGATCAAAATGGGGAGGCAAAACCAGTTTTATCTTTATTTGTAAAGGAGAAGAAAGAATATAAGAAGGAAAGTCAATTTCCCTCCTATATCTTCACTTGGGCTTTGGTTATTCTTTTAATCTTTTTAATGCTAAATTTTAAACGTTTTTTGGTTTATAAGTTTTTCAAAGTGAAATAAGTACCATTCCATAAGATCAGCCATGGTTAAAGAAGCTGCAGCAGCATAGTTTTTCTTGGCAATTTCAATTCGATGATTTTTATCTAGAATCAATTTTTCAATGGCATCAGCCAATCCACCCATATCTCCAGGTTTGAAAAATTCACCCATGTATCCTTCCTCTTCCACCAATTCTTTGAGGTCTCCAATGTTTGGGAGTACTACCGCCTTGCCATAACTTCCTGCTTGATGAAGAACTCCTGAACTTCCGGTTGTACTTGTGTATGGGAAAACCACAACAGTCGAATCATTAAAAATTTTAGGAACATCTTCTTCTTCAACATAGCCTGTGAATGTAATATCAGGGATGTGCATGTAATGATGTTTAACGTCATTTAAATATCCTTTTACATTCGGATTATCTGTGCCTGCGATTACAATTTCAATTTCTTTTCCAGTCCGACTCCTCACTAGATCAACAGCTTCTATCATTTCTTCAACTTTTTTATAGGTCCCAAATTTACCGAATGTCATCACTCGAATTTTGGTGTCTTCCTTTTCAAAATTTGGCATAGGTGGTAATTCAAAGCTTCCATGTGGGACAAGGGCTACATTTTTCACCTTGTATTTGTCTTCAAGGATCTTCACATACTTCGGAATAGTGACTGTTACGAGGTCGGCATTCAAAATCAATTTTGTAAGCAGTGTACCACTTAAGTTGTATAACTTTTTCAATAGTGGATTTTTCGTAATACCTGCCGATTCATAATCTACTGTTTCAATGATGTTATGAAGCATGACAACGGAAGGAATACCTCCCCATTTACTTAAAAGAGGTGAGACTAAACCCAACGTAGCAGGTATTTTTTTATCACCGAAAGATAAGAATTGGACATTATAAAATACTAAATCGGGTTTTTCAGCTTTCACAGTCCGTTTAATATTATTTGCTGTAGACAAGCTATTAAAAGACCAAACATCTTTAATGGTAATTTTTGCTTCCTCTTTTGACGTCTTTGTATATTCAGGATAAACTTTGCCTTCTGGTAGTTTATCTGTAATGATAATCAATTCTTCAATTTCCTTTTTCTTTTTCATCTGCTCAACAAAATGAAAGGCGTATTCATTAAGTGTACCTTTACTCGGTGGATATGGAGTGACAATCGCAATTCTTAACCGTTTTGTATTGCTCTCTTTGATCAAGCCCTCGATCATTTGATCAGCAACGTGTATTGCTTTTGTGTTTTCTAAATTTGAACTACTTGTATTATGCATATTCTTCAATTTTCAATTCTCTTTGAATATTAATTTTATTAGATTTCTTCGGTGTAGAAAATAAATGGAAAATGGATAGTGTGCTAAGCAATGCACTCATTAATATTATTTGTACTAAAATCACTTGTTCTATACTATCGTGGTATAAATAAAGCGAGATGATTTGTAAACAACCAACTAATAATGAAATGAAAACAGGTGTATACCTGTTTAAGGACATGTGGTAGTATACAAAAACGTTTGCGCATGAAAATAGAGTAGTAGCTACCGCATATTTCCACAGTAATGATGCTATGCTTAAATATGCTTCGCCAAACAATAATTGGATGATAAAATTATCAAAAAGAAAACAGGCCAGTACAATTGAACTTCCTATCGTCCCTACGATTATTAACGAGATCCAAAACAAATGAATGTGTTTTTCTCCTTTCTTATCTTTTTCAATCACCTTTGGAAAGAGTAAGGTGACTATGGTCCATGTAGCAAAATACACAACACGACCTATTAAAGCCAAAGAGGCATATAAGCCCGCTTCGAAATTTTCAAAAAAATGTTTTACTAAAATGACATCACTGTTATTGATCAAAATTTGACTAAACTCATAAAGTCCTATAATGAGCATAAACTGCACAACGGGTCGATAAGAAAAGTTACCCCTTCCAGCTAATTTAGCTAATTTCGGTAGCCTGCCGACTAAAAAACTAAAAATAAAAGAAGCTAAAAACCCAATAGCCACAGCTTCAGAAACCCAATTTGCACCACTTTGTAAAACGAAATATACAAGACAAACTGTAAAGACCAATCTGCCTAACATTTCGGCCAAATAAGTGTAAGCAAGTTTTTTAAATTTCCCTACTCCTTGAAAGTAGCCTCTTGAAATACTCATTTGTATGTATAATGGAATACCTATGAACAAGATAAAAAGTGGGGCATAATTTTGCATGTTTAGATACGTGCGAATAAAAGCAATCCCCAAAAGTAAAAAAGCAACTGTGATGAGCGAAAAGAGCTTCCCTTTTCTTCTAATCCATTGCATAAAACCATGTAGATTTAAAGTTTCATCTTTTGCATTAAACGCTGCTGTGTATTTTGCAACGGTCAATTGAAATCCTAAGGCAGTAAATGAAAGTACCAAAACCAAGGTTGCTAAAATGTTAGCTTCAGCAAATTCTTGTGGCCCTAGAAACCTACCTAAAAGTAAGTTGATGGCATAGTTACCTAGGTTGACAAGTACTGTACTTGCAAATAGAAATCCTGCTTCTCCTATTTGATTATATGCCTTCCTGATCATTGAGCCTCTTTAAGCCGCTATTTTTAAATTTAAATGCCTATCAAATTTTGTAAGATCGAGTAATTCAAAAATAGGATTCTCTGTGTCTGTTTTAATAATTAGTTTTCTCCCTTTATTTAAAATTTCTTTTTGTGCTATGATGAGAGCATTCAAAGCTGTTAGATCCATATATTTAACAGCAGTAATATCGATTATGCAGTTGCTTTCACATTGTTTTAAAAAGTTTAATAGATCATTTTTAAAATTCATTGCTTCGACATTATGAAAGGACCCACTTAATACAATGCATGGATTTTCATTTGATTCTTTTAGTGGAAATTCAACACTTAATTTTTTCATCTTTTCTATGTTTGGATTTAGAAATTAATATTTGTCTTGAATCCCAGTGCATTCCAAGTATAACCGACTGCAGTGCTTTGATCCAGACTACTGTATCTATAGTAAATTAAAAGTTGGATATTTCTATTAATGCGATATCCGAGATCGCCTTCTATTCTGATTGTTCCATTTAGTTGTTCATCATTACTAGCTTGTTTTCCGAAGGCAATTAATGCATGGTATAAAATTTTTGATCTTTTAAAATCAAAATTGTTAAGTTTTAGAAAGGCCTCATAAGAGGAATATTTTAATGGGCTAAAATAAAGACTAGGGCTTGAGAAGTCGAAACTAATGCTTGTGTAATTCAGTCCTGTTTGTAGTATTGGATTTTTTAAAATATTATGGTACAAGGAAGCGGAAAATAAATTTCTTCTATTTTTGTCTGTTTGTTTAGTGAAAATATATTGTGCAAATAAACCAGTGCCAAACTTTGTACTAGTATTCATGATAACTTTATGATGATTCATGCCAATTCCACTTTTTAATAATTGCACATTGAAATTGAACGCTTCTTGCTCAAAGTAATAGGCTAAACTTGTGAATTTATTTATTCTAAAATCTGCACCTCCATTGAAAAGGAAGTTTCTTTTTTTAAAGTTTTCGTTATTTGTTGCTAATGTAGGTTGTACTCCAGCTTTTAAATCCAAGCGATGATTGACAGGGTAGCTAAGTTGATATTTCATCATATACTGAGAAGCATCTTCTTGAATTTCTGGATTCGATAAGGTATACAATTGCATATGTACAGTAGACCGGATAGATTCTGCAGAACCAAAACTTGCTTTTGCAATTAAACCAGTATTTTTATTATTGGCAACATCATTTGATTTAAATGCATCCACATAAAAGTTGGGTTTGGACAAGGATTCAATTTCATTTCGCAACCTTATTGCATCTGCTTGTTGAGGAATTACTTCTAATGCTTCGTCAATATAATTTATGGCAGTTTTGTATTTTTTTAAGCTGCGATTCGATTCAACCAATCCCATTAGTATTTCGAAATCATTTGGATAGGTTTTATTCAACTCTTCGTAAATCGCTAAAGCTTCTTTTGCTTTAAATTGCCAAAGGACAAGTCTTGCTTGAGAAGCTTTTAATTCTTTAATTGGTCCAAAGAGATCTATGAGATTATTTAGGTTTTTATTTGCTTGTTTAAAATTACCTTTTATAGCTAGGCAATTGATTAAATTAAGAGCTGCTCTTTTGTAGTTTGCTTCTTTAGAAACAACTGCTTCATTTGTGTTTAAAGCTTCTTGGGCATAGACAAGAGCCTTGCTTTTTTGACCTAATAGAGTAGAAGTATAAGATAAGCCCATTAATGCTTCAAAGACATCAATGTTTTCATTTTTAAGCGTTAAGTAATTTTCAGATGCTTTTTTGGGTTTATCCATCCATAAATAACATATGGCTTTGTTTAAGAGAGCTTCTCGATCATATGGAAAAAGCGTGTTTACGGAATCTAAAAGCCTTAAGGCTTGATCAAAGCGATAAGCATTTTTACTATCTTCTGCTAAAGCTAATAGTATGTATTTTTTGGAAATTTTAGCACTCGCATTTTTCGAATCTATAGCAATAGCTTCCTTAATGTGTTGATGCGCTTCTACGTTTTTTAGTTGTGAAGCATAAGCATTTGAGATGCCTAATTGAGCAGTAAAATTTTGAGGATTTTGAATTAGGATTTCTTTATATATATTTTCAGCCTTCACATAGTTTTTGTTCCACATATGAGCTTCTGCTAAATTTAAAGAAACTTCGATGTCTTTAGGATGAGTCTCTTTTAAACTAACAAAAAGTACCAATGCATCTCTCGTTTTACCATTCAATCCTATGGCTCTACCATAACAAATATTAGCGGTTTTATTGGTCGGATATTCCGTCAATATCTTTTTGAAAAATTTTGTTGCTGGAATAAAATCTCCTCTTTCAAGCATAGCATAGCCTTCAGACATGTCTTGACCATGCAAATTTATTGCGCATATCAAATTAAAAAGGATGAAACAAAGAATTTTGTTATTTGCCATATTTTCTCATAAAAATGGGTAAGCCGATATTTCCCGGCTCACCCTTCGTTTTTCTTATTGTTATGATTTTACAATTGCTTAGCATAAGATGGCTATGATTTCTGAGTGATTAAATGCTTATTCTCAGTTTTTGTGACATCTTTATTTGTCACATAATCATTTATATAATATGTCTTTAATTTTTGTTTTAGTTGAGCTTTTTATATTTTTAGATAACTAATAATGAAAACAAATTAATATGTCAACAACAAGTAGAGAACTTATACAAATTCCTCAAGCTGCTCTTATGCAAGAAGCTAAGGCCTCTTTAAGTGGGAGGTGGGGATTAGCAGTGTCAAGCTTCTTAGTCTACTTTCTGATAGTAGCTGCTTCTTCTTTTATCCCTTTAGTGCCAATTTTGATAGGTGGTCCCTTTGCCTTAGGCATTGCAATTTTTAGCCTAAAGTTAGGAAGAGAACAAGATGCTCAATTAGGAAATATTTTTGATGGCTTTCAAAATTTTGGAACGGCCTTGGCAGCTAATCTTCTCATGGGACTTTTAATAGGAATCGGCATGTTGTTTTTAATTGTGCCTGGTGTGATCTTAGCCTTAGGATTAAGCCAAACCATGTGGATACTTGCAGATGAACCTGAATTAGGTCCAGTAGATGCTTTGAAGAAAAGCTGGGAAATGACTAAAGGATATAAAATGGATTTATTCATTTTAGGATTAAGATTCATTCCATGGGCATTGTTATGTATTCTTACCTTAGGTATTGGAATATTTTGGCTGATGCCTTACATGCAAGTTACCTTTTCAAAATTTTATGATCAGATTAGAGCTGCGCATGATCCAATTGAAAGAGGAGATGATATTACTCGTCATCTAGTAGATTAAAAGTGGATATGTTTAAAATTTAGCAAGCCATTCGAGAAGTTTTTTTCGAATGGCATTGTTGCTATGAGCCCATGATGCACTGTCTATATGCCCATAATCTTTTAATTTTATATTCTCTACCAAACCAGGATGTAATCCTTCATATTTGTCCAAAAAGGACTGACTTGCATCAAGTTGCACTAGACCATCTCTAGTACCATGGAAGGATAAAATTTCTATAGGATCTTTCCTAGATAAGGACATAATGGGAGAGGCATTTGTAAAACGTTCGGAATTTGTTTTTCCAGCATAGCTTGACATGACAACATTCTTTTTCATCTTACTTAAGTCTAACGGTGCAGCCGTAAGAAACATTCCAATAAAATCTTCATCTTTAAATCCATATCGATAAAGCTGTTCTTTTTGGAAGTAGATTCTAGCTACTAAACTACCTCCAGCTGAAGTCCCTCCTAGAATTATTTTTCTGTTTTTAAATTGATCTTGCTTTAAGTAAGTTTCTAAAAATGCTAAAGTTAGATCAAGGTCTTCCCTTATGTGATCAGCATTATAAAAAGGAACTTTTCGATAAGAGGGTATGATGAAGTCATATCCTTGTTCAGTGAAAATCGTCGCTTTTTTTGCAAAGATCTCTGGTTTCCCAAATATCCATCCACCTCCATGGTAATAGAGTATAATTGGTTTTTTTTCAGACTTTTCTTTCGGTGCAAAATGGATTAAATATTGCTTTCGGTGAGGCCCACATTGATGTCTTTTGACTTTTTGATTTTGAGGATTAGTAGACAAAGTCTTATACCAATATCCAGTTAATTTGAATAATTCGTATAAGACTGTGCCTTTTATCAACTTAATTTATTTTTATAAATTTCTTTGTGTGAATGTAATTATCATTTGTAACAAATTCAACAAAGTAAACACCATTTGTTAAATCATTAACAAGAACTTTATCTGTTCCTTGCTTGATTGATTTTACGGTGTGACCTAAATGATTTATGATTTTTATAGCGATGATGTCATCTTTCAGTCCTTGAATGTTCAATGATTCGCTACTAGGATTTGGAAATATCCTTAAATCTTTAAAAACTTCTAATTCTTCTGTTCCTACCATTAAACAATCTGGTTGATCGTATTCCCTTATTTCACAAAATTCTTCATCTTCATCTAAGCAAATCTTAACGATATCTTGATCAGTTCCTGGTCTTGGACTTATTCCTGCATAAATAATAGGAAGAGATTGAATATCTATGGATCCCATTGAAAAATCATTTACCCAGAGATAAAATTGATCTCCAGAAAAATTTTCGGTTTCGAAATTAAGGTTTATAGAATAGGAGGTTCCTTGCTCATTACAATCCAATGTTTCAATTTCGATGTTAGTTATTTTTGGATCATCTGGATTGGTGGTATTAAAACATGCAGGCTTTTCATATTCTAAGACTATACAACATTCTTCATTGTCATTTACACAGACCCTGATGATGTCATAATCTGAATTTGCTCTCGGGGTGATGCCAATGATTTGGAATGGTGGATTTTCTGCAAAAGGGTAGAAGCCATAATATTCATTGTTTACCCAAACATCAAAAAAGTCATTTCCCGGATTTTGAAATTGAAAAAACACGCTTGCATCATAAGTGCCATTGTCTAAGTCACAATCAATTTCATCTACCCTTAAATTAGAAAGTTCACAATCTTTGTTTTCGTTATCACAATTTACTAATCCTAATTCAAAAACTGATTTGCAGTCTTCATCTTCTACATCAAAGACGACGAATTCATAAAGCAACCCTGTGTTCGCTTCTAAAGGACCTAAGATGATAGGCAATTTAGCAACATCAAACTCTCCATAAGCTGTCCCATTTCCTCTTATGTCTACTTGGCCACTTGTACCTTGATGTTCAAAATTTATATAAGCTATAAATGTTCCATCAGAAAGACATTCAACTTCTACATTCAACTCATTGATTTCGCATTCTTCACCTGTACTGCAATTAGGAGGTAAGTATTCCAATTCTTTGCAACAATTAGGATCATCATTTACACAAACCACAATGATGTCATAGTCAGAATTTATTCTAGGCATTATGTTAGTAAGCTGAAGTTTTGAACCATTTAAGAATGAATAAAAACCAATGTATTCTCCATTTATCCAAATTTCAAAAAAGTCATTTTCAGCATTTTCTTCACTTACTGTTATATTCATAGAATAAGAACCATCTTCCGGATCACAATCATAAGTTTCAATTACTGAGACTGAAATGATGCATTCATCGGACGGTTCACAAGGTTCAGCTTCAAAGCCAACATCGTTTAGGCACTCTATTCCATTTTCATTATAAATAACAACAAATTCATTAATTGCATCACTAAGTTCGAAAGGACCCAATTTGATTTCGCCTGGAATGACAAAGTTTCCATAATCTGTTCCATTACCTCTTACATTAACAAGGCTAATATTGTCTGAATGTTCAAAATTTAAATAGACATAGTATGTTCCATCTTCTAAACATTCTTGTTCTACAGTAATTTCACCAATAAAACAAGGACTAGGTTCACACGGTATTTCGTCAAGAATTAATTGAGCAGAACATTCTTCTAATTCAGCATCTGATACATTGATCACATATTGACCGTTTACTGCAGGATCCAATGGGCCTAAAGTGACAAAAAGTTCTTCCCCTTCTTGACTGGATTCAAATAGTAATTGTTCATTCACATAAAAATGTGCTTCAGAAAAAAGTGATGCTGCATGATAAACTAAATCAATATAAAAGTTAGCTCCATCACAATAGAGTTCAGCGACTGAAATGTCTATACTACAATCACTAGAACAATTAGGAGGCATGTACTCAATAACATCACAACAATCTGGATGATCATTAACACAAACTTTCACAATGTCATAATCCGAATTTTCTCTAGGAATAATGTTATTAAAAGTTAAGGAAGTTCCATCTGCAAATGGAAAATAATCGATCAATTCATTATTAATCCAAACCTCAAAAAAGTCATTTCCCGGATCCAAGTATTCGAAATCAATGTCCATAGAATAAGAACCATCTTCAGGATTACATTCGTAAGTTTCAACCACAATGTCATAAATGACACAATCTCCAACAGGCTCACAAGGCTCAGCTTCAAAAATAACCTCATTGCTACAAATTGTCGGTGTAGTTGCATTGAAGACAACAAATTCGTTGACTACATCATTCGGCCCAAAAGGTCCTAATTTTATTTCTTCAAATACATTGAAATTTCCGTAGTTAGTTCCATTACCTCTCACATTGTAATTGTTCACAAATTCTGAGGTCACAAATAAATAAACAAAGTAAGTTCCATTGTCTAAACATTCTTGCTCATATGTAATGGATTCAATTTCACAGCCTCCAAAATCACAAGGTGTTTCCACCAATTTTATTTCATCCGTACAAATTTCAAACTCTGCATCTAATACACTTATAATGTATTCACCATCAATAGGAGCAGGCAGAGGTCCAAAACTTACATTAAGGTTTTGACCTACTTCACTTGATTGTAGTAATAAAACATCATTTACATAAAAATGCGCCTCCGAAACTAGATTGCTTGCAGCATAATCTAAAACAATAAAGAAATTGGCTCCATCACAATAAAGTTCTGCTTGATCAATTTCAATGCTGCAATCTGCAGTGTTAACACAATCCACAGGATCGAATTCAATGTCTCGCGAACAAAATTCATTTTCGCTGTCAATAATCACCAGTTCATTAATGGTCTGGTCATTTGTAAATGGGCCTAAAACAATCGGTTGTTGATTTACATCAAATTGTCCATAGTTATTTCCATTGCCACGAATGATTATTTCACCAGAAGTAAATTGATGCTCATAAAATACATTCAAATTATAAGTTCCATCGTCTAAGCATTCATGGCCTATGTTTATATCTGCAATTTGACATTCCTCACAGCCTGATCCGAAAAAATCTACTATATAACCACCGTTGCATTGTGGATCTGCAGAGTCATTTATAAATACGTTAAATGAAATCCCTATATCTTGAATAGCTATTGGACCTACTATTATTGGTTGCTGATCTACTGGATGATCTTTAATGGTTTCAAAATTATCGCATACAAAATCTACAAAGCCTGAAGTGTTTTCATGTTCAAAATAAAAATGCAAATTATAAGTTCCGTCATAGTTACATTCGACTTCAAAGTTTGGAGCGGATACATAACAGGTTTCATTACCTATACAATTTATTGGTCCGATTGTACCTTCACGAAAACAATTAAGATTTATCTGATCCTGTACCTTTATTTCATAAATGCTACCATCACCAATAAATGGGCTTAATTCGATTAAATCTAAATTGATATAAGCAAAAGTTCCAAAGTAATTTCCATCGATATAAATCAAACAAGAATCGCTTGTATTGATGTATTCGAAGTGCGGATAAACACTATAAATTCCATTAGGATCACATTCACTTCTTTCTTCTAAATTTAAATCTCCAATTAAGCATTCAGTACTCGTGCAATCAGGAGCTTCAACTTCAACTTCGATGCAACAAGTTTCTGATTCATTTGCACAAATTTTAAAGACATCAATTCCTGAAGGATTTGAATTACTCAGGTTTCCATATTCTCTTTGATAGACTTTAGGATAAGCTCGAGCAAAAATATTTCCTATTTTTTCTTCGTTGTGGTAAACTTGGATTTCACTTCTATCAATGTAACTATGGCCAAAGGTAATACTGGCAGCATAGGTACTGCTAAAAATATCGCACTGACCGATTTCAACACTAAGATCTGTCAAGGAACAAGTACCTGGACATTCAGGTGTTGTGAAAGTTAAAAATTCACCACAATCAAGATTGTCATTGTCTTGCACATAGATGAAGACATCACTTCCATTTCCTAACCAAAATTCATCAATCCTCACAAAAGGATCAGGGTAGGTTTCAAAATATTGGTAGAAATCTCCATTTACAAATAGATCAAACCCCGCCTCATTTCCATTTTCAACATCAAAGGCTATGTCTACTCCGAAACTACCATCATCATTGCAATCGGCAAAAGCTTCAACAATCAGGTTATTGATCGCACAATCTTGAGCTATACAATGGTTCGAAAAAAAGAGAAACGCAATAAATAAGCTGTAAAATATCCTCATGAGTTTATGGTCTTAAAATTCTTAATGTTAAATAAGGTACTCTAATTAAAGGGTGTAAATCCTATAAACGCTGCTTTTCATAAATAGTCTTTTTTAATAAAAATATTAAATATTGTTAAATATGATAAAGTCGCAACATATTAAAAGCATTGTGTCGTTTATAGGAAGGACTTATAAAAATAAATGTAATATGAAATTTTGGAATTTTGTGTCAGTAATTTTGACGGTTTCTTTACTTGTTTGCTGTAATAGTGACGATGAAGGCGCAGATAATGGGGGCAGCACTCCTGAAGAGAATTTAAGCGAATTTTATACCATCAATATCCAAGATGAATTTACAACTCCTCCAGCTAAAGTATCTGTTTTTTATAGGGTAGAAGATGCTAATGGAGATCCTGTTCCAGACCTGAGTCAAGATGATTTCAATATTTTCGAAAAAGGAAGAAATGATACAGCCTTCAAAACCATCTCTAAAGATGAAGCAGATAGAGTCATCTCAGACAATACTAATGTCTTTAAGTACAATGTGATGATGC
Organism: uncultured Saprospiraceae bacterium; assembly: GCA_937941095.1. Lineage (GTDB taxonomy): Bacteria > Bacteroidota > Bacteroidia > Chitinophagales > Saprospiraceae > JALZVN01. The sequence continues at coordinate 31,047 of CALDYJ010000100.1, forward strand.
TATTAGACTTATCAGCATCTGTTACAAATAATCATTTAACAGAAGTTAAGGCTTCCGCTTCTCAGTTCGTTCATAGTATTTTAGGTACTAATCTAAATACTTCCACAAGGATTGGAATTTTTTGGTTTGATGGAGCAGATAATTTACATGTTTTGCATGACTTCACAAATAAAATAAATGACCTAGATGACTCAATAGATGAGATAAACGGAAACATGTCTTTTGATAATTCGACTGACCTATATGGTGCAGTCATCAAAGGAACTGAGTTGACAAATGCTAGAATTCAACAAGATCAATTAGTTGATTTTCAAAGCTCTGGAGCTATTTTGATTTTTACAGATGGAACTGATCAAGCAGCCCGATATACCAAAGCTGAAGCTTACGAAACAGTCGATTCCTTTTCAAAAAACATCAACTATTATACAGTTGGCTTAGGCAATGAAATCGATCAAGATGTTTTAGAGACGCTTGGAAAGAAAGCAACAGTCCTGGCTGAAGATGGGGAAGAACTCACCGAAAAATTTACTCAAATTTCTGACTTAATTTATAAAGAAATCAACAGTTTCTACCTCTTTGAATATTGCACACCTAAAAGGGATGGTTCTGGAATCAATGAACTTAGGATAGAACTAAAAGTAGAAGAAAGAAGCGGGAGTAAAGAAACCACTTTTGATGCTACTGGTTTTAGGTCAGGATGTGAATTGAATTAAGCTTTAATATAAATCATGCCTAATCAAACCCAACCCTTTTAAAAGTATCTTAGTCTTTATTAAAAAAGATACTTATGAAATATTTAATCCATCTTGTTCTATTATTCTCTATGTTCATTTTAGGAGCATGTGATGATAATGAGATTCAACCAAAAGGGGACATTATCGACGGAATATATGAAGGAAAAATGTACTACGAAGTCGATAAATTCGTCTTTCGAGAGGAGATGCAGTTTCAATCTTTTCGCGACACTTTCATCCATTTAATCGATACATTTGACATCAGCATAAAGATAAAAGGGAAAAATTATTTCGCAGGTATGGGAGATGGAGATTACGCTATAGAAAATGATAGTATTTTGTTTAATTTAGTTAATGATTATTGTCCTCCAAATGCAGATTGTGGCTATTTTATAGCCGGCCAAATTTTCAGAATAGAACAACATGTGGATAGTCTTTTCTTAGTGCACGATCTTGATTGGTTTGTATCTTCTCCCATAGGAAATTTAGAATTAGCAAAAGATTCCTCTCGTCTTTTTAATAGAGTAGAATTGGTTAAAGTGGATTGAAGGTTTATTTTAAGCCATTTTTTTATTCAGCTGCAACGTTTTTGAATTTGATATTGTACTAAGAGTAACAGTACTGTAAATCTATTGTTTACATCAATATTCAAAAAAATGAAACTGAATTACTTATACCTATCAGCACTCTTTCTGTGCAGCTTAATAATCCTTTTTTCTTGTCGAGAAGATGAGATCATTACTAAACAAACTGATGAGATCCCACCCATTGAAGAATTTACTGAAACAGGGCTTAAAGGTCAAGTTTTTGACTTAACAGGAGCTCCAGTGCAAAACATAAACATTGACCTTTTATCCAATGGCATTAGTATAGCCAATACCCAATCAAATGAATTTGGATTTTTTAAATTTACGGATGTACCATTAAGTGAAGATGGTGCATTAATAAGATTTATTGGAGAAGGATATTTTGAAAATTATAAATTTGTATACCCTGAAGCAGGTGCCATGGCTTGGACTAGCGCTCAAATGGTAGAGAAAAAATTGACGAGACAATTTATGGCTACTGAAGCGACAGAAGTTACTTTTCAAAACAAAGCAAAAGTAAAGTTTGAAGCCAATTCGATTATGACTTCAACTGGTCAAGATTATACTGGCAATGTCAATCTTTATGCCTATTGGTATAATCCAGAAGACGGATCTTTCTATGAAGAAACTCCTGGAGATCTTCGGGCAGAAAATGCTGATGGTGATGTCGTACAACTCGCCTCATATGGAATGTTAGCGGTAGAAATCTACAATGACTCAGGAGAAAAACTAAACATAAAAAGCGGCTCTAAAGCTCAGATCACAGTGCCACTAAGTAGTGACTTAGATGCTGCTGCTCCAGAAGAGATACCTCTGTGGTATTTTGATGAAGAAAATGGAACTTGGAAAGAAGAAGGCCTTGCTACGAAACAAGGAGACGTCTATGTCGGCGAAGTCGAACATTTTTCTTTTTGGAATTGTGATGTCCCATTTGATTATGTTACCATAAAAGGGAAAGTGGGGCTGGATTCTCAATTTTTGCCAAGGTATAAAGTAACGGCAACTACCAATACAGTATTGGGAAGTGGAGTTACTTACACTAATTCAGCAGGCTGTTTTGAAGGTAAAGTTCCAAAAGGAGTACCAATGATTATCAGGGTAATAAGCAAAGATTTTTGCTTAACACCTGTGGTGATCTTTGAAAAAGAATATACGTTTGAAGAGGATACAGATCTTGGTTTATTAACCGTTACCTTCCCTGTTCAGAAAAGCTTCATATTAAACGCGCAGGCATTAGATTGTCAAGAACTTCCAGTTCCAAATGCATACTTAAGATTTAGTGCAGCGGGCAGAAGTTTTGTTTATGAAAGTGATGCGAATGGGTCTATATCAGAAAACATAATTGCATGTGATCCAATTGTAGGAGGCGAAATACAAGCTTTTGATTTAAACACAAATAAGCAATCGGATATCAGTCAAGTAGTCTTTAACGCCAATCAAGAATCAGAATTAGTTTCTTTGAGAGTATGTGATGAACTGGAACCTTTCTTAGACATGTCTATTAATGGTTGTGCTACAGTCGAAATGCCAGATCCTCAAATCTTCCGTTTAGATGAATCAAGCTATTTGGTATATTCTTACGATTACGATAATGGATCCTATATTGCGATGATCATAGATGCAGCTTCTAGTCCTTCTAGAATCCTGAAAGGATATTATAGAATATATCGAACAGATTTGGGCATTCAAGAGTCAGTATTATGTCCTGCTGTTGTAGCTTCTGGGCAAGAACCTGTTTGTGATGGTCTTAGTGTGGATAAACTAGAAGTTAATAGCTTAACGAATGATGTTTTTGGTGTTGTTTCGGGCTATTTAAACGATGCCAATGGAAATGAAAATACCCTTGAAGTGTCATTTACCTTAAACATTGAAGAAGAAAAATTGTCTCGTGTTCCTGTAGAAGTAAAGGTCTGGCTCGATTTGAATGAAAATGGAATTCAAGATCAAGGAGAACCATTCCCTACAGAATCAGGTTGGGGTTATACTGCAACTGATTTAGCCGCAAGTTCCAGATTTAGAGTGGAAATTTTTAGGACTAAAGGTAGCTATGATAAAACGACAGGAATCCTTACGTATGAAGTCTTGTCAAATGATTGGGTTCGACTAAGTACAAGTAATGGCTTTCCCATCACTAAAATGAACGAAGGTTCTGACAGATCAATAGACAATGATTTCAATCCTAATACTGGAGATACCAATGAAATATTTATTGAGCCGGGAGTACCTTATGAAAATCTAGGTCTTGGATTAATTGATCAGTCAGGGATGTATTGTGATATCGGGCCATTCAATTGTATACCTGCCGTTTTAAACGCTTCCGCAGGAGGCGGACAAGGGCCTTATTCTTTCGAGTGGTCTAATGGAAGTACAAGTTCAGTCGTTTTTGCACAATCAACAGGCTTTTATACTGTAACCATCACAGATCAAAATGGAGAAAGCTGTTCAAAAGAAATAGAAGTAGTAGAAAAATCTACAAGACTAAGTGGCTTCGTTTTTATAGATGAAACTGGAGGTCAAGATAATGTTTATGATCCGGGCATTGACACTCGCTACGAAGGTGCTGATTTTCATGTTAGAAGAGCTGTAAATACTCAAAATGTAACATCTTTTAGTTCAGACTCAGAAGGCAATTTCGAGGTAACTAGTTTGTATCCTATGGCAAAAGAATTTGTTTTACAAATGGATAACATAGCAGGTTATGAATTAGTAGAACCGAATGCTTCTTCAGACGAATCTATAGACAGCGATTTAAGCTCAGATTGTGATAATTGTGCAACATTTTTGATCGACGAATGTGATACTGAAGCTGTAATTACTGTTGGATTACGAAAACTATAAAAGCAGACTTGAGCAATAAAGAAAACATAGCCTTACTCATAGGACCTTTAAAGAAGAAAGATCCTATTGCACAAAAACAATTGGTTAACATCCAAGGTAAAAAGTTGTATGGCTTATGCATCCGATACATGGGAGATCAACATCTTGCCAAAGACGTCTTGCAAGATTCCTTTATTAGGATTTTTCAATTCATAGAATTGTTCGATCCTAAGAAAGGAAACTTGCAAGCCTGGATGAAAACCATAACAATAAGGCTATGTCTCAATACCCTAAAAAGTAACAAAGATTATAAAAGCCTTTATACTGAAAATGGCGAGCTAAATCACAATGTGTTAGACGCCCATACTCAAAACCCTAAAGCTGTTGAAAAACTAAATACTGATGACTTACTGAAATTAGTAGAATCATTACCCAACCATTACCGTGAGATTTTTAATCTCGCGGTAATCGATGGCTATTCTCACAAAGAAATTTCTAAAATGATTGGTATCAAAGAATCTTCTTGCCGATCAAGATTAAATAGAGCCAAAGAAATGATGCGTAATAAAGTTACAAACATTGACAATGTCATTGCAAAAAGATCTTAAAAATGGATAAGAATTATTTGGAAAATAGAATGCAGAACGAATTGCCAGAACACGAAGTGTTCATCGATACTGATCAACTTTGGAGCAGCATTCAGAAAAAAGAAAAAAAGAAGAACCGAACCTTGTATCCATTTTTCTTTTTTGGACTTTTGCTTTTAACTGGCCTTGGGATCTTGTTGTTTTTCGAAAATGCTGGACCACAAAACCTAAAAGATTCCAAGACGAACGCAAACTTTGGTGTAGAATCAATTAATAAAGTAGAAAATGAAAAACAAACTCATTATAAAAAACAAACTCAAACATTAACTTCAGCCCAAACAGAAACACAAAATCAAACAAAAGCAAACAAAAGCACAAAGCTTAATCTTTACAAGAAAAAAGAAATTGACTTCGCTCCGTTTGCCAAAAAAGAAAAGCATGACAAATTAGAGCATCAAGAAGAAAAACTTTACCAAAAGAGCTATTCTATAAATGAAATAAGTAAAAGTAATGCAGTTAAGCTAAATACCGATAAAAAAACCATTCATGAGCAATCTTCAAAATTACCTTTTGAAATTGAATCAAAAGAAAATAAAGTCGGTTCAAAATTTGACACTGCCAAAGTCACAGATGACCAAAATACAGATGCACCTAAGCCAGTAACCACAAATCCAGTAGGAGAAAAAGAAGATGAAGCAATTGTAACGGCTAAGTCTGAATTCGATGGTGAACCCTTCGTCCTGAAAAATGAATTAGAAGAAACCAAATCACTAGCTAAAGTAAAAAAGACCAAGAATTTCAAACTTCAATTAAGTCCTTTTGTGCAATATGGCAATCCAAATAAATCATTCGAATACGATGGCGTAGATGAAAAATCAATTGTAGAAAAAAGAAATTTAGCAGAAAACCCTTTGGAACAAATAAGCTTTGGATTTTTGGCAGCTTTAAAACATAGTGCTGGATTTAGTTTTGGAAGTGGGATAGAATTTACAAGACTGCAAGAGGAAATGATTTATTTAGAAGAATTACAAAGCATGGTATTATATCCAGATCAATTATCAGGTATTGTAAACCAAAGTGATGGTACAATCCAAGAGTTGAAAGAAGACATTATGGTTCCAAGAACAACAATTAATGAATACTATGTGTACAACACTTATACAAGATGGGATTTGCCGCTTATCTTATCTTATGAAAAAAGATGGAATAAACTTTCTTTAAAAGGAGATCTTAAATACTTAATAAACATAAATCAAAAGTTTGATGGATACCTTTTAAATGAAAAGATAGATTTCTTATTAGTCGAGAAAAATCCAACTATCTTAAAAACTAAGGTAGGTACCGATCTTTTTGTAAGTTTTGGTTTGGGTTATCATTTTAAAAAGTTTTGCTTAAGACTTAGTCCTTTTGCCCAATTAGATAAAACTCAGGTCTTAACAAATGATAACAAACTGAAGCAATTTTATCGATCTTACGGTCTAAGGTTAAATACGGAATTTTAAAATTAATTAAACTCCAGATTAAGATTTTGCTTCTCTAATTTTTTTATACCATTTCACGCCTAGGTATAAAGCTAAAGCAAATACAATTACTGCAGGGATGGTCCACGCAAAATGTTCTAAATTTTTTAATACTGCCAACAACACAATGCATAATAAAAATAGAGTAGGTACCTCATTAAGCATTCGAAATTTTTGAGAAGAAAAAATAGTAGCACCACTTTCTATCTTTTTAATGATGTCACCACAATAATAGGTGTACCAGGATAAACCCATCAATAAAACGAGCTTTAAATGCAACCAATGGGAAAGTTTAAACCAGTCCCATCCATAAAAACAAATCATAGCAATTCCAAACACCCAAGTCATGTTTAATGCTGGAAGGGTTATGATCTTATATACCCTTTGCTGCATTAATAAAAATTGCTCCTTTAAAATAGATCTTTCAGGCTCTTTCTTATCTAATGCTTCTGCATAGTAAACAAACATTCTCAACAAATAAAATAAGCCAGCAAACCAAGCTACAAAGCCAACTATGTGTAAAACTTTTAGGTATTGAATGACCATTTTTTACGCGATTATTAGTTAATGCGGTAATTTAACTAATATTTTTTCACCTTTTATCACAAAAAGGTAAAGCATAGCCTCTATGTTAATCCAATCATTGATTTTATACATAATGTTAATAATTCGTAATTTAAAGTTCAATAAATAAACATTATGTTGAGATCAGCCTTATCCTTAGGAATAGCTTTAGCTTTCTTTTTTCATTTAAATGCTCAAGATTATTCAAAAAAAAGAATGGATGCCTCTGTTTTTGAGGAGTGGAAATCTATAAGTGCCGTTCAAATTTCTAACGATGGCCAATGGGTCACTTACAATTTAAGCACCGAAGAAAAAGATAAAAAATTACACTTAATTAATACCAAAACATTAGCACAGAAATCTTTTCCAAGAGCGGAAAATGCAAAAATCACCTATGATAATGCACATTTGATTTATACGAGTTCTCCTCCTATAGATTCCATCAAAGCCATGAGAAGAAAGAAAATGAAAGATGATGAACTCCCCGGGGATACTTTATGTATATACGATTTAAGAACAAGTAATTTAGAAAAGATTCCTGACTTTAGTAATTATAAAATCCCTGAGAAATGGAGTGGATTTATCTTTTATCAATTAAAACCCAAAATAGGAGAAGGGAAAGGTGCAAAAGTAGGTGTGGATTCTCTTACTCAAGAAATCACTTTAGAATGGGATAAAGAAAATGAAGAAAATGGGAGTAGACTTTATTTTAAAAACTTGAACAGCTCAAGATTGGATTCGTTTATTTACGTCAAAGATTATGTCTTGGCGGAAGAGTCAGCAAATGTTCTTTTTCATAGCATAGGAGATGATTCCACTTTTTTAAATGGTGTTTATAAATATGATTTGGAGATCAGAAGATTAGATGTTTTGACAAAAGATAAAGGTGAAGTTAAAAATCTCACTTTAAATAAATCAGGCCAAAAAGCTGCTTTTCACATCAACAGGGATACGAATGACTTGCAAGTACTTCCTTTTGAAATGATGTATGCTGAAGGCGCAAAGAAAGCTAAGTCAATTGCTCATCATAACAGTAGAAATATTCCTTCAGGATGGTACATCAATGAATTTTCGAAACCATACTTTTCTAAAGACCAAAGCGCATTATTTTATGGCATAAAACCAAGGCCTATCCTTCAAGATACCGCTCTATTGGAAGATGAAATTGTTAATGTAGAGGTCTGGTCTTACAAAGATAAAATGTTACATACTCAGCAAAAAGTAAGAAAGGATGACTTTGCTAAGAAAGCATATATGATGCGTTACGATTGCCAGAAAGGTGCTTCAGTGCAATTAACCTATCCTGGCGAAGGTTCCGATTTGATTCTGACAAAGGATAAAAATGAAAAAACGTTTTTAATCACTGAACAAAGTAAACATTTGGAAAGCATTTCATGGGAAGGATTTCCTTCTTACAAGGATATTTATTTAGTAGATGAATTTGGAGAAAAAGAATTGTTAGAAGAAAGAATTAGAGCAAATGTAAATACTTCTCCAAGCGGTAAATACATCTATTATTTTTCATCTCCCGATTCTGAATGGTTTTGCATAAATAAAAAAACAAAGAAAAAAATAAGTCTTTCACAAAAGATAAGTGAAAAAGTTTATAACGAATTACATGATACACCTTCTTTTCCATGGCCTTATGGAATAGCAGCTTGGACGAAAGATGATCAGCAAATCATTATTTACGATAGATATGATTTATGGTTAGTTAGTCCAAACAAATCATCAAAAGCAGAAAAACTAACCAATGGGCGATTGGATAAAATCAGCTACCGTTTATTGCGCTTAGATCCTGATCAGACAAGTATTAATCCTAATGAGGATCTCACTTTATTTTTTTACGATGATGCGACTGGAGCTTCTGGCTACGCCTCTTTAAACCTAAAGGAAAAAGAGTTGAAGGAACTCATTAAATCAGATCATAGGTACAACAAACCGATTAAAGCTAAAAATGCGGATGTATTAATTTTTAGAAAAGAAAGCTTTAAAGAATACCCGAACTTAGAAACTACTAACTCAAAATTTGAGAATCCAAAAATGATTAGCGATGCTAATCCTCAACAAGAAGAATATTCTTGGGGAAACATAGAATGGTATCGTTGGCAAGCTCATGATGGACAAGAATTGCGAGGACTATTACTAAAACCAGATAACTTTGATCCCAACAAAAAGTATCCCATGTTAGTTAACTTTTATGAAAAAAGTTCCGAAGGGATTCACAGGCATCGTGCTCCTTATCCTCATCGCTCTACAATCAACTATGCTTATTATGTTAATAGAGGATATGTGATTTTCAATCCGGATGTTCCATATAAGGAAGGTTATCCAGGACAAAGTGCCTTCAATGCTGTGGTATCTGGGGTAGAGTCATTAATAAAAGAAGGGTTTGTAGACGAAGACAAAATTGGAGTGCAAGGACATTCATGGGGAGGATATCAGGTCGCACATTTAATTACCAAAACAGATATTTTTGCTTGTGCAGAATCTGGTGCACCCGTTGTAAATATGATTTCTGCTTATGGTGGCATCAGATGGCAAACAGGATTAAGTAGAATGTTTCAATATGAACATACGCAGAGTAGACTTGGAGCAACCCTTTGGGACAAACCCGAATTGTATATAGAAAATTCTCCAATATTTGAACTCGACAAAGTCAATACACCTGTATTAATCATGCATAATGATAAAGATGGCCATGTACCATGGTATCAGGGCATAGAATATTTCGTCTCAATGAGGAGATTAAATAAACCAGCCTGGATGCTAAATTACAATAATGAGCCTCATTGGCCATTAAAAAGAGTTAATCGACTTGACTTTAACCTCAGAATGGAGCAATTTTTTGATCATTATTTATTGGATAAACCAATGCCGGATTGGATGAAAAATGGCGTATCTGCAATAAATAAAGGAATTAATCAAGGATTCGAACTTGAAAAGAATTAATACTTTTGCATAAGCCACTAGGCTTCATTAATGAGAATAAGTACAAGTTATAAAAACATTCTTTCTTTATCGGGTCCAATCATGTTGGGTTCTGCTGTGCAGCAGATCATAACTTTAACGGATGGAGTCTTTTTGTTTCATTCTTCCGAATCAGATTTTGCCGCAATAGGAGTGGTGAGTGTTTTTTATTTGATGATAGCTGCTATTGGGTATAATTTTTCCAAAGGTGGTCAGATCATGATCGCTCGTAGATCTGGTGAAAATAAATCAACAAAGATAGGTGAGGTTTTTCAAGCCATGCTCTTTTTCGAAATTGCTCTTGCGATTTTTCTATTTCTAGTCATGCAGTTTGGTGCTTATTACGTATTTGCTTCAAATGTAGATTCAGATATTATTTTCTACAAATGCATGGACTATTTGTATTACAGATCCTTTGGAGTCTTCTTTAGTTTTATTGGACTTTCATTCATTTCATTTTACACGGGGATAGCTAGAACCCAATTTATCGTTATTGACTCGATTATTTTAGCCATATCAAATGTCGTTTTAAATTATGGACTAATCTTTGGAAATCTTGGCTTGCCTGAAATGGGCATTGCTGGAGCTGGATTGGCAAGTACTATTGCAGAAGGAATAGCATTTATCTGTTTTCTTTTGTACATGCTTTGGGATAAGAAGTTAAAAGAGTATAAGCTAACGACCATTCCTAATAAAATAGATTTCGATAGCATTAGAACTCAGATTAGAATTTCTTTGCCTGTTGTTTTACAAGCAATAGTTGGTTTTGGTTCTTGGTTTGTCTTTTTTGGACTCATTGAAAATTTAGGCGAAAGGCCCCTAGCCATTACAAACCTAGTGCGCATGGTTTATTTAGCTTTGTCGATTCCGACATGGGGATTTGCATCAGGTGCCAATACTATGGTCAGCAACCTCATTGGAAGCAACGAAAGAAAAGAAATCATACCTATTTTATGGAAGATTTCGAAAATTTGCTTGTTGTGGACTTGTGTCCTAACCTTACCAATAGTTTTGTTTCCGGAATGGCTTCTGTATCCTTTATTTGGAAAAGAAGACATGTCTTTAATCATTGAAGCAAAACCAGTCTTTTATGTCATGGTAATTATCCTTTTGTTGTTTAGCATCGGAGGGGTATTTTTTAACGGTTTAGCTGCCACTGGAGCAACTTGGTATGGCCTAGCCATTCAAACCATTGCTGCAATATTGTACCTTACTTACATCATCTTACTCATCAAGTTTATGGATGGCAATCTGATTTGGGCTTGGTCATCTGAAATATTCTATTGGATCTTCGTTTTCATCTGCTCTTATTTGTTTTTAAAATCAGGTAAATGGTGGAAATTGAAAGTTTAAACTCAATCCCTAGGGGATCTCCTTATAAGCATACCCTAAATGGGTTATTTTTTTCAACTTTCGTTGGCCATTTTTGACTCAAGCCATTTTAACACTTACCTTAGAGACTCAACGATTATTCCCAAAATATCATTAACGAATTATAAAAGAAGAATAAACTTCTTCCCATGAGCATGCATTTTACCCATTACACACTTATTATATTATTCCTTTGTACTTTCAAGGTCTCCACTGCTCAAATTAGCGATGGGGGCTTTCCTTTTAGTGCACAACAAAATAACATAGAAATACCCACCCTTAAAATTAATTCTCCAGCTCACGCTAAGTTAATGGCAGAAGATGAAAATAATGCTTGGGGCAATAGGGTAGCTGCACCACTAAAAATCAATGCAGACCTTAACAATGCAGGGAAGTGGACAGATTTAGATAAAAACGCTAGACTTTGGACCTTAGGTATCCATTCAAAAAATGCAAAAGCTTTAGCCTTGCAATTGGATAACTTTTATATTCCTGTAGGAGCTAAATTGTTTTTTTATAACGAAGATAGGTCTCAAATCCTAGGAGCGTACACAGATAAAGTTAATAATCCTAAGCAAGTATTTTTTGCAGGTATTTTAAAAGGAGAAAAAATCATCATCGAATATTTTGAACCCAGCGAAGTTAAAGGCCAAGGAAAATTTAGAATATTTAATGTTCTTCATGTCTACAAAGAAGAAGGCCTTGAAGCGCTCTCTCCAATTGAAGATCAAGGAAGAGATTTTGGTGATTCCGCAGCAGGTTGTCACATTAACATTAATTGCCCAGAAGCTTCGGCGATGCAGGTTCAAAAAAATGCTGTTTGTAGAATAATAATGGTGCTGGAAGAAGGCATGGGTTATTGTACAGGTTCATTAATGAATAACAGCAGTGAAGATGCAAAGCCTTATGTTTTGTCGGCATTCCATTGCCAAAGTGAATACACCCCAATGTATGAATTCTATAGGTTTGATTTTAACTATGAAGGCACTAGTTGTACTGACCCAAGCAACGAACCTTCATTTAATTCAATAACAGGTTGCTCAGCCATTGCAGGATATGCAGATACTGACTTTCAACTTTTTGAATTGTCAAGTAATGTTCCTTTGTCTTTTGCTCCATACTTTCTTGGGTGGAATAAGGACATAGCTTATGAACCATTAGGTTCGAATCTAATCCATCACCCAGCTGGTGACATCAAAAAGTACTCACACGAATTTTCAGAAACGCGTATTTTTAATAATACTGTGACTTGGGATAATGATTTAATCACAACTCCACAATCTCACTTTAGAGTAAAACTGGACGTTGGTGCTTATGAAGGAGGATCTTCAGGCGGACCATTATTAGACAATAGTGGATATGTAGTGGGACAGCTACATGGTGGAACAGCTTTATGTGATCAAGCCATTGGTTTTTGTGGCCGATTAGCCAAGTCCTGGGAGGGAGGAGGTACTCCAGATACTAGATTAAAAGATTGGTTGGATCCTCTAAATGAAGATGCTACTCAAATAGAAGGTTTCGATCCTACTTCAATTTCTGGTCAAACGGTTACAGTTGATGGGACTGTTGCCTTAGAAAATGGATTACCTTTTGAAGGAGTAAGCGTAAATTTGGTCTCTGAAACAAATCCAAATGAATTTACCGTTTTACAAACTGTAGAATCTGATGCAAATGGTCAATATGTTTTCGAAAATGTTCTTACAGGAGGAGATTACGTAATTGCTGCAGAGTTAGAAGGTTGCCATCGAAACGGAATTACAACTTTTGATTTGATCTTAATATCTCAACACATTTTAGGTGTTGCTGAATTTAGTACGCCAGAAGCGTATATAAAAGCTGATGTAAATGGTAGTGGAACAATTACCACGTTTGATATCATTCAAGCAAGACAATTAATCTTAGAGCAGATTGCTGAACTTCCCCAAAATTCAGCTTATTACTTTATGAACGATGAATTTACATTTGCTGTAGGGAGTTCTAATGTATTCGAAAATGCACCTACTGGAAATCCATTCATTATTAACCTACTTTTCCTTTCGGAAGATACTACGGTTCCAAACTTTATAGCATTGAAGGTGGCAGATGTAAATGGTTCAGCTACAGCCTGTCCTTAATATTTAGTCAATTTTTAAAGACTACTTCCAAACCATTACATATTTTTTTAGCCGCTAGCTCTAAATCTTCATCGGTATGTGCTGCGGAAACGAAACCTACTTCGTATCCACTTGGACCTAAATAGACCCCATTTTGGAGTAATTCATGATGAAGGATTTTAAACTTCTCCATGCTTTCCGGATCAATTTGATCTGCTGATTTAATTTGCTCTTTTGTAAAAGCAAGCCAAAATATTGAACCAATCGATTGGATGGAAAAATCATAATCTCTTTCGTGAGCAAAGGCTGTAATTTGGGACACAAATTTTTGAGTTTTGACCTCCATCTGATCATAAAATCCAGGTTCTAGCAATTGCTTTAAAGCAGCATAGCCAGCGGACATCGCAACAGGATTAGCTGAGAGTGTTCCTGCTTGATAAACAGGGCCATCAGGAGCAACATGGCTCATGATCTTTTTACTTGCTCCATAAGCTCCAACAGGCATACCTCCCCCAATTATTTTCCCATAAGTTATAATGTCAGGTTGTATATTGTAATGAGCTGCAGCACCTTCAAATCCAGTTCTAAATCCAGATATTACTTCGTCAAAGATTAAAAGGCTGCCATGTCTATAGCATTTTAGTCTTAGACATTCTAGGAAATGCTGATCTTGTAACAATAAGCCATTATTAGCTGGTATTGGTTCAATGATGATAGCAGCGACTTCATCACCTAGTTTTTGCATGGTTTTGTTCAATGCATCAGTATCTGCTAAGGGTAAGACTATGGTTTCTTCGACAAAACTTTGTGGAATACCAGCAGAAGTACTTTCACCAAATGTTGCTAATCCAGAACCAGCTTTGACCAAGAGAGAATCTACATGGCCATGATAGCATCCTTCAAATTTTATGATTTTTTTTCTTCCAGTGACACCTCTTGCTAAACGAATCGCAGACATGACCGCTTCAGTTCCAGAGCTGACAAATCTGATCATATCGAGGTACTTATTGTTTTCGATAATCAATTTCCCCAATTGATTGCCAAGTTTAGTTGGCGTTCCAAATGAAGTCCCTTTTGAAATGGTTTCTATGACCTCCTCTCTGATCATATCGTTGTTATGCCCCAAAATTAATGGCCCCCAAGAACAACAGAAATCTAAGTATTCATA
>CALDYJ010000101.1 GCA_937941095.1 uncultured Saprospiraceae bacterium
ACTTCTTTACAAAAGACAAACCTTGTTGCTTTAGCTTTTTTGTTTGCCTGTATAATGGCGTGTGGTGTTGGATCTTTTCATTTATAAGATGTGCTATTACTGATTCATCCACCATTCCTTTTGGAATGATTCTCGGTGGAATTGGGGCTTGTTGAATCTTTTCGTCTTTATTTTTGTAGATCGGTCTTATTATCTTCCTTACTTCTAATATCGCTTCTTTAAGTAGCAATAGCTCGGTCACATCTTCCCCAATTACTTGAGCACTTTGAAGGTCTAAGTCTTCAGGATGAATATACTCTTCAATTCTCTTTAACTGAGTGGGGAAAACATTTCGTTTTATGCCTTTTCTGGAAGGCTTAGTTTTCTTGACAGACTTACGATCTACGATTACGTTTTCTTCTGCTAAAGCTCTTTGGACTTGCTCAACAAATAAATTCCCTTGATCTGGATTAGTATTTAGAACTACACGCTCACGCTTTGATCCAAAAACAAGTTTGCGTAATTGATCCAGTTGAAACTTTAATTCTTCATTCTGCTTTTGTAGCTCAATTATAAAGTTGTCTTTTTCTGTGCTTGTCACAACAGAAAGATATTTATAATCTTACTTTTTTAAAAGAGAATAGCGTTTTCTTTTTACAATTTGTCGTGTACTGATTCCTCTCAACACTAAGAGTAACTTTTCATAGCTGATTTTATATCCTGACTTCGTCCTTGGGTGTTCAAAAGTGCCCTTTGACAATCGTTTGTAATACAAGGAAAGTCCATCTCCCTCCCACATCAACATTTTTAAATGTGTTCGTCTTTTGTTTATAAAAACAAATCCTGCTCCACTTAATAAGGGGAGCATCATTTCCGTTCTCACCAAGCCTGACAAAGTATTGAAACTCTTTCTCATATCACATGGCTTGCTATACAAATAGTAAACCCGGCTTTGTTCAAACATTTGACAATGATTTTAATAAACCAACCGTTAAGCTTTGTTCGGTTTGAATCATTACTCCATTTGGTAATACTATTTTAGTCCTACATGGATTGTTATCTTCTAATTTAATGTATGGATTAGTAGGCTCTTCAATATACTTTTTTGTCCAATTTAGAAAACTTGGATAGCTTAGAGAATTGGAAATGCTATACTGTTTGCGGCTTAGGTTTGTCTCTTGCCAGGATTGTACAAATTCTTTTTTCTGTTCTTCTGTATACCTCATCTTTTTTTCGCTAATTTAAATCAGCTTTGATAATTTTACAATACGGGATTGCTTGGGCGCTTACGATTGATCAGATAGATCTTCTTTTAACTTATTGTAATACCTGGAATGTGGCTTGACATTATAGAAGGCTCTTATTAGATCTCCTCTATTGAATGATAAGGGTGCTCGATTGCTCATAATTATCGGAATTAAGAGCTGAGCTTATTGGTGATGATTAAAGATACTTATAAAGTCTCTGAAAAGTGTTCGAAAAGTCCCTGAAAAGTCACCTTATAGGACTCCATTAGTGGATGTTGAACCTAAGATCATTTATGAACTAAATCATTCTTAATTCTTTGCATTCCGATTTTGTTAAAAGATCACACGAAAGATCTGGAATAATCAAATCCAGATCGTATTTGATTTTAAAATAACTTAAAAGGATATTTAAATGCCTAAAAGCTTTTGCTTGATGTTTTTCAAAGATTGATGCTGCATTATTTGAAGTCAAATTACGATCTTTAGAATTCACTAGATATCTTGATCTTCTGGATAGATTCTGTAAAGCAATATATGACTGATAAGGCTCTAGTTCTAATTTAGCAATGGCCAGTTTGTTATAAGGATTAATGTTTTCTTTCACATCATCGTGGGTTCTAAATTGTAGACTAAACTTTGTCAAATGCGCATTTACTAAATGTAATGCTGCATAAAAACAACATGTTACTTGCCAGTCTAAAGAGTTTCCTATTTTTTGATTTATTTCGGAAAGGATTCTTAGGTTATGCTCCGTTTGTGATATGTGGTCATCGAATGATGGCAAAAATTATTGAATTTCATTATAGTGTGAAGGAATTTGGATTGGATCAGATTTTTCTATAATCATAGTGTCCATACAATATCCATACTCTTGAAATTTACCATTGATTTCGGCATCTGCATTAATAAATGATAATTCACTTTTTATATCATCATCTTCGATAACCAACCAAACCAGAAGTTTAGAATCCGAAATAGCGAATGCTATTTTTTCGAAATTAGATTCCTTGATGAGTTGCAAATATTCGATTAAAATTTTTGAGATAACTACTTTTTGGTAGTGATGTTTATTAATTCTAGCCAGTTCAAGCAAGTCACCTTCAATAGCAGCTTTATAAATATTCTCAATTTCTGTAGAAGAAGTACCAGTTTCTAATTGTATTTCATGAACTCTAAGGGTGCTAACTGCATTATCAAACCAATCATTGATAGTTTGATTTTGACTTGAAATAGTCGCTTTTTTCATAAATACGGGAAAGTTGTGTTCAATACTTAGTTGTAAAATAACGTATTTTTAAGCATAATAGTTATATATACCAGTAACAATTATTACTCCAAAGTTATATAAAAAAATTATTACTTTGAATATATGTCACAATTCTAATACCTAATACGAGGTAGTTTTTGTCCAACAATAAGAATACGGTTTATTTTTACTGAGCACTTTAGCAAGTCAAAAAATATTTGGTTTTGGAACAAGTCGTACTAACTCCTTGAATGTCATTGGTTAAAAGGTGTTCCAAATGTTCCAACATTTTGGAACAAACATATTAGTGAAAAACATGTATGTTCCAAGATTTTACAGAAATGGATTTTGGAACAGCTTTGGAACACGTTTTGGAACACTTTAATTAATTGAATATCAATATATTAAGTACAAAAAAAGAGAAAATGTTCCAAATGTTCCAAAGTTTTGGGTCGCTATTATGCTGTTTGAAAAACTCGGTCGGTATGGAAATGTCACAAATAATTTTTAGATTCATATAACTTTAAAATGAAATTTGCTCCTCAAATGACAACCGAAGAATTTAGATATAAAGAATTAACTAAGGAAATTGAAAAAATTAAAGAGAATCAAGAACTAGATAGATCTTCTAAGGAAATTCAATTTAATGATTTAATTAATGGAGAAATTCCTTTAACCAAAGAACAAAAGGAAGCTCTTGTTTTGGACTTTTTTCTTTCAAGACCAGATCAAACTGAGAAAATATATCTATCAAAAATAGAAAAGGAAAAAGATCCTGAGAAACTTAAAATTTTATCAAAAATTTTAAAAAATTACCAAAAAAGAAGACTTGATAGATATAATGAAGCTTTAAATGCTTCAAAAAATCATGACCTGAATTTAAAGGAGAAAGAATTTGACTTTAAAGAGAAAAGGATTAATAAATTTCTTGGTTTTATGTTCTCAATTATTTTGTTTGCAATTGGTGCAAGTCAATTATATTTTCTAGGTTGGTCTATTGGTGCAGGTATAATTGTTGGTATGGCTGCTGCTTTAATAGGAATTACAATTTTATTGGATCGATTTTTACCATTAATTAAAAAGGCAAGATGATAGAAAAAGAGTATCAAAGAAAACAACAAATAGGTCACTCAGAAAGAGATTATATGAAATTGGAAGCAATAAAAGAAATGCGATCTCGAGAGACTTTACGAAAGATTTTTTGGCTAAGTACTTCATTGATCCTAATTAGTTTAGTATTACTTGTTGTTTTTAAGGTCTATTATCCAAATAATGAGTTATTATTTGTGGCTTCTTTTTTTCTAGGATTTTCTTTGGTAAATTCAATAGCCGTATATATTTTAATTATTAATTCAGATTAAAAATTGGATGATTTTTTTCAATCCCTAAACTCATACTGATCATCCTCCATCTCTGTAATAAAATCTACTCTTTTAAATACATAAGGATAGCCATTGAATTTTACCTTCTTTAGTTTATGGGTATCGAAATTCCCATCTATCTCATTAGATTCTTGACTCCTGTATTTGACATTATAAGATCCTCTCACTCGCTTTTGTTTTCCGTTTTGATCTTTCATTAAATCTACATCCAAATATCTGGTAAGGATCTCTTTAATCCATCCCGTCTTTGTTTTTTGAATAAAAGAATTCTTCTCTAATGTTTGTTAATGGAATATGGATTTCCTCCAATTCTAAGTTATCCAAAAACATCTCCTTAATCTTCTCTCTCAAGTCCTGAGCTTTTGCAGGTTCATTGTATCTGATTGTTTCCTCCAGCGTTTCTGTTTTTTATAGATCCGGATGAAAATGCATTCGACTTAATCGCTTAGTTGCCATTGTTCTATTTTTCAGGAAATCCATGAAGGCAGGAACCTCAGCTCTCATGATGACTTTCAAAATAAAATTCAATTTGAATTACATGGTCAATGGGATCATGTTTACATAGCACCCTTAGACACTCTTCTTGTGAACAATCAACTTAGGATGAGCATCATATCCAAATACGCAAATCAAGGATCCATAAATGTCTTCATTTTCAAAACAGAATCAAACCTCTTAGGCTTTGCTCCTGGGTTTACTTCAGGATGGCAGGATTATAAAATACTATCTCCTTTTTATGATGTGATTTTCGTCTCATTAGAAGGCCTCAAAGATCACAATACATTAACTCATGAACTAGGCCACTGGTTCAGTTTAGATCATCCTTTTATAATCGATGAACGTGGCCAAATAGTTTATTTTAATAAAGAAGAACTTTCAGAAATAGGAATTAATTCTAGCAAAGAATATTGCATTAACCATATGAACTATTCTTGTTGTTCTTCAACTTTCACTGATGTGCAATTACATCAACAACACTGGTTTGCTAAAACTTATAGAAATTATATTGCCTTATGAATGTACCATCAAAAATGCCTACAGGATTCGAAATTTCACGTTATCCAGAAATGAAAGTAGAGTGGAAAGACTCAAAAGAACACCACAACATAAAGCCGCCAATTCGACCAGGAGAAGAAGGATTTGATGAGCAATTGAATGACACTTTAGTACTTTGTGAATCTGCAAAGTATCCTGGTTGGAAAAAGGATGTTTATGATGTTTTAATTAAACATGCACCAGAAGGATTATTTGAAGGAATAGATTATTCTTCATTCGTTCACATCATGAAAAATTTTGGATTCGATTCCTGGAAACAAATGGTAACATTCGTTGGCCAAGATGAATGTGTAGATCTGCTATCTATCATTTCAAAATATTCTAAGCGTAATAAGCTTTCAATCAAAAAAGATCGAGACTTCATTGAT
>CALDYJ010000102.1 GCA_937941095.1 uncultured Saprospiraceae bacterium
ATCCTACTGAGGATAATAAAAAGAGGTACTTCACATGGATGAAGCTACAATCAAAAGTATGGCAGCTGAATTAGCTAAAGGTTTAAAAACTCCTGAAGATTTAAACCAAATGACAGCCATATTTAAAAAGTTCATGATCGAAACCGCTCTGAATACTGAGCCTTCTGAACATTTAGGCTATGAAAAGCATCAACCTAAGAAAGGATCTAATGCACGTAATGGTTTTAGCTCCAAAACAGTTCTAACACAAGATGGGCAGCTTGCTTTAGATATCCCTCGTGATCGTGACGGCTCTTTTGAACCACAGATTATTAAGAAGCATCAAACGCGCATTACTAGCATGGATGATCAAATTCTTTCGCTATATGCGAAAGGAATGACAAATAGAGAAATTGTTGCTTTTTTTAAAGAAATGTACGATGCCGATGTATCTGCCTCCCTTATTAGTAAGGTAACGGATGCTGTCATTGAACAAGTGACAGAATGGCAAAATAGAACACTCGATAGTCTTTATCCTGTTGTCTATTTAGATTGCATTGTTGTTAAGGTTCGTCAGCATTCAACAGTAATCAATAAATCAGTTTATTTAGCATTAGGCATTAACTTGGATGGCCAAAAAGAACTTCTTGGCAGGTGGCTTGCTCAAACAGAAGGTTCCAAATTCTGGCTGTCAGTCATGACAGAGCTTAAAAATCGAGGAGTGCAAGATATTCTTGTTGCCTGTGTAGACGGGCTAAAAGGCTTTCCTGATGCGATAGCCTCTGTCTACCCTCATACTGACATCCAGCTGTGTATCGTACATGTTGTACGCAATAGCCTGAGATTTGTGAGCTGGAAGGACTACAAAGCTGTAACAGCAGGATTGAAGGCGATCTATCAGGCAAGTACAGAAGAAAATGCTTTAAATTCCCTAGGTATCTTCTGCGATCAATGGAATCATCAGTATCCAAAAATTGGAAAATCCTGGCGGGCAAATTGGGAAAATATCCGAACGATCTTTAGCTATCCTGCTGAAATACGTCATGCGATTTATACAACAAATGCAATTGAATCATTGAATAGCGTGATTCGCCATTCAACTAAAAAGAGAAAGATCTTCTCTTCTGATGATTCAGTGAAAAAGGTCATTTATTTAGCAACTTCAAATGCTGCTAAAAAATGGACAATGCCAATTCAAAATTGGCGTTTAGCGATGAATTGGTTTACGATTCAGTTCGATGATCGATTAAAAGATCATTTATAAAAAATGGAACTTACACAAAATAATTTACAGGCTCGTTTCAGGCTTACCAGCTCGCCAAGATGCTGGAATAGCTTGTTTTAGTCGCTTCCAGAAAACCCGTTTTGCTTGCTTAAAGGTAGGCGCTGCATACCAGATTTCATCCTCTACCGAAACATTCCATTTAGCCGCTAGGCTTGCGGCTCTTCGCATTTCCGCTTTGGCCAAGAATGTTTTACCGAAACGTCGGCCACAAACAGCATCACGTAATCGGGCTTCTTTTTGCCAGCCCCACAAATAAATATTGGCTTGCTTAGGCGTTAATTGAACTGAACCTTCTGGAGGATTAAAGCATTGGCTCATTTGGTATCTCCTCATCAGGATTCAGCACAAGCTTGTAATCCTCTTCAGGTGGATTTACCTCACGTTGTAACTTCAGAAGTTCAAGTTTTTTAATCTCAAGTTCTACTTCAGCTTTAGTTTGGTTCGCTTCAGAATTACCACCTTTATTATTTTGTTCCCCCTTCTTCTCATAAAACCCTTTCATGATCTTTTGTATTTGGTCCACGATCTTAATTGTCATGGTCACATTGTTTTTTTAGTCCAAAGCAAATCACTTAAAATCTTCAACTGAACAATGTCATTTGCTCCACTGATTTTATTTAGTGGCTGACTCAAATACTCTTCCCGTGTATTTTCGAAAATTTCTTTGAGTTCCTTACTTAAGTCTCTCCCAGCAAACTTTGTAGGGTTATATGACTCTACCTGCTGTCTCGAAACATCAATGTCAAATTCCTCCTTGACGAGACTTACTGTTTCTTGAGGGGTGTTAAACACAGCAAGCGATTGTACAATAAAGAGTTTCTGCTTTTTGTTTAATGTCGCCATTTCTCTCTATCCGTCAAGGTACGTCAAGGAAACATGGCAAAAAAAATGAGCCAAAAGGCTCAGGTAATTACACAGTTTCCACAGCATTTAGAAATATCTAAATCAGAAACAAACGGCGGGTTTTTAGCGACTTCAACAAGCCGCTTAACACTGTCATTAGCTCCCCAGCGCTTAACAACACCGATGAACTCTTCCACATCGTGGCCAGCTAAATAGTGCTTTGGTAAGCCAGTATGATCGCTGTAAATAATCTCACCGTCCGAATCTCGCTCTACACCAATGTGATAGAGCTCATGTTCAAACAAAGCACAAAACTCGTTATCGTTTGCCTTTTCACAAAAGCTTGCATCGATAGTGATTAAGTAAATTGGAACAAAACCGAACCAATCACGCATTTGCTGCTCTTGACGGGCTTTCTTCCAGCCGCCTTGTTGAAACATAACCTTTTCACATTGGCCGAGCACCATGCGCTTAGTTCTCGTATAAGCAGTAGAAGCCCATGCAGAAGCCAAAAACCCCTCATTGTCATGAAGCATCTCAGCGATATGGTCATGATCTGGATTATGTAAAGGTCCACCAAGTGTAAGAAAATTAGCAACTACCCAATTTTTTAAATCAGACGCAGGTACTATGCGAATCGCTTCCTCTTCATCTGCTTGGTCAATAAAATCAGTTGGAGGAAATGGTGTGATCTGATCCATTAAATATTTGCCTCTTTAAATTTTTTAGCCATTCACTAGCGTATTCAGTCCGTAACTGCAAAGGTCCAGACTCATCAATGCGGCATCTTGAAGCTGTCTCTATGCGAACTACGGTGTAGCCCATCTCTTCAGCCACATCGTAACGATCAAGACTACAAGCTTTATTTTTAAGTTTGCCCTTACGACCGCCAGACCATGGACCACCCGCAATTTCAACTAGTATTCGATACTCAATTAAATGAAAGTCAAACCGCCAGTGCTTAGTAGACTTAAACTGAAATTTCTTTTCATATTTAATTTCCAGATTATCTAAAGTTTCAGTAAATTCTTCTTCTGCCTCTAGATATTTTTGTGTAGGCTTTGGCAGTGGCCAGCTTTTAGGTTTAGTTTTAGGTTCTTTTTTCCGAGTAAGCCAAAAGTATTCTGTAGAATCCATTATTCTTACCCATAAAAAAACCGCCCTAAGGCGGTGGCTAAAAATAGAGACAACTAACTATTATTTCTTAAAAGTTGCCTTATAAAGCTTTGAATTAAAGTAATCCGTAATTTCTTTACCTTCGGTTTGAATTTTTTCCTCATTTAAAGGTAAAAAATCTAATTCATATTTCAAGCTCATATACTCTGGAATAAATTTCTTTATAGGCGGAGGTGGTTTAGGTCCACCTTCTGTAATTTTTTCGATAAATCCAGCTAACCATAAAATATACTCACCTTCTGAATTATGAGGAGGAATCAAACTCACATCTATTTTTACTTTACATTCATCTAATGGTCTACTGAACAATTCAACAAAATCAATAAAATTATATTTTAATTTAAATTCTGTTCCCTCAATTTCTCTGCGTATACATATCATAAGTAAGTTCATATTTTCAATACAGTCATGTGAAAACAATTCCTCATCTTTAATTTTGTTATAAATATTTTCCGCAAACATGAGATACTGTGGCATTTCAGCAGCTCCTCATTTTTATAAAGTATTTTTCTTAAGGTAGTCCTATTATAACAATGTTGCAACAAGAAATTTTCCATTTTTAGTTTAAGGATTTTTTTAAAATTATAAAGACGATTAGATTCAATAAATTAGTACGAATAAAAGCTAGGAAAGTTTGATTTTTCTAATGAGCTTTAAAATGGATTATTGTGTTTAAATCATCAATTTAAAAAGCTTGCCTAGTAGGCAAGCTTCCCCTTTTTGATATTTGCGCTGATCAACAAGGTTTAGTGTTACCTACAGCAACACACTGATAATACAGAAATATTTAAAAATAAAAAAGCCCACTTCCTATTTTTATTCAGAAATGGACTTAGCGAAAAAAAACGCTTAAACCTGAAATAGGAAATATCTATTCGGAAATATCTCCAACTTCATATTGGCATAATATTTAAGCACTAGCAATAGGGATTGAATTAAAAATATCAAATATTCATATTTAAATAGATAAAGATTTCTTTTTTTAAATGGTTTTATTTTTAGCCTACATAATTTTTTTACTTATCAAGACTTATAAAGAATATGTGTCCATCAATAGGTAATACTTAATAATGTCTTATGTGCAGTAACCATTAGGCTCTAGAGAGTAAGAACTCAAACTGACTAAAAATAAAATAATTAATTTTCAATATCAATGATCATATACTGCAAAGTTAAGTATATTCCAACTTCTCCATTGTTGAGTGCCTCATATAAGTCTTCATCAACGAAATTTCCAGATTCATCATATAGCCATTTATGAATTTGAATAATTTGTATATTCCCTTTTTTGTCTATTCTTGCTATAGAGGTGGATCAGGAAATTTGAACAACACTTATAAGTGATATTTTGCTCCCCAAATGATGTTATAAACATCAATATATGGAGTATTTTATGGCACGTAGACCAAGAAGAAATCATTCAAATGATTTTAAAGCTAAGGTAG
>CALDYJ010000103.1 GCA_937941095.1 uncultured Saprospiraceae bacterium
ACTATTCCAAATAAAATTCCTATGATTATATATTTGATGTATTTCATCTTCTTAAAAAATTAAAGGGAAAAATAAATAAGTCATGGCTAAGCCACCTATAAAAAAACCGACAACTGCAATGAGAGAAGGAAGTTGGAGATCTGATAATCCACTGATAGCATGTCCTGATGTACATCCTCCTGCCCATCTTGCACCGAAGCCAACCAAGAAACCTCCTACAACTAAAATAAAAAATCCTTTTAATGTGAAAAAACTATCCCAGCTAAAAATTTCAGTAGGAATAATGCTACCATTAAATGGAATGTCAAGCACTTGTAAATCTTGTACAGTTGCCTCACTCAATCGTAAAGGTTCTGGATCATATAAAGTAGTTGATGCAACAAACCCACCAATTACAGCACCTAAAATGAATACTAAATTCCATCGCTGACTTTTCCAATCAAAATCAAAATACTTGCAATGTTTTCCTGCACCACCCATAGCGCAGACACTTCTTAAAGTGGAGCTAACTCCAAAATTGCCTCCTGCCCAAAGGAGTAAAAACATAACTGTGGCAATTAAAGGGCCTGATACATACCAGGGCCAAGCCTGGCTTAAAAACTCAATCATTAATTATTAATTTTTGCTAAAGTTCATCAATAAAGTTTGTCGTTAAAGATCTTTACTATTATTGATTATTAATTTATAAAGTTGTTGGACAAACATATGCTGTCTTGGGGATTTTTGTTAAACTTAAAGCATTAAACCCACCTCTAACATCTATTAAATTGTGGTAGCCTCTTGATTTAAGTATTGAACTAGCAATCATAGACCGATAGCCTCCTGCACAGTGTAAAAAAAATGTTTGATCTTTAGGAAATTGCTTTAAGTGATCATTCAAGTTGCTTAAAGGAATGTTTTGAACTGATTCAAGATGTTCCGATAAATATTCATTTTTCCTTCTGACATCAAAAATATTGTTCTTATTTATTTCATACACTTTTTCTAAATCACTTGCTGGTACAGAATTTACCTCTTCTGTTTGTTTTCCCGCAGATATCCATTTTTTAATGCCTCCTTTTAAGTAGCCGAAAGTTTGATCAAACCCAACCCGTGATAATCGAGTCACAGCTTCTTCTTCTCTCCCTTCAGGAGCAATCAACAATATGGCTTGGTTTATATCTACTATTAGTTCCCCTACCCATGGAGCAAAGTTTCCATCCAAGCCTATGAAGATACTATTAGGTATATGACTTTGCGCATATGCTTCAGGTGACCTAACATCCAACATCAAGGCATTTTTTTGATTAACAAAATTTTCAAAATCCTCTGGAGACAGGGCTTTCAAACCTTTAGCAAGCACTTTGTCAAAATGCTCATATCCTTCCTTATTCAACTTGACGTTCAGCGGAAAATAAGCTGGTGGAGGTAATAGTCCACTTGTTACTTCTTGAATAAATTCTTCTTTAGTCATGTCTGCACGTAGAGCATAATTCATTTGTTTTTGATTGCCCAAATTATCTACCGTTTCTTTCATCATATTCTTACCGCAAGCAGATCCTGCTCCATGTGCAGGGTATACTATGACATCGTCTGGTAAAGGCATAATTTTATTCCTTAAACTTTCAAAAGCAAGAGCTGCAAGTGCTTCAACACTTAAAACATCCGATTTTTGAGCTAAATCTGGACGTCCCACATCACCTAAAAATAATGTATCTCCTGTAAAAATAGCTTTTTCTTTACCAAACTTATCTAGTAACAAGTATGTACTGCTTTCAATGGTATGGCCTGGTGTATGCAAGACACGAATGGTAAGTTCTCCTAGCGTAAATTCTTCACCATCCTTTGCTATGTAGGCATCGAAACTTGGATTAGCTTCAGGGCCATAAATTATTGGGGCTCCTGTTTTTTCAGCTAAACTAAGATGACCACTCACAAAATCTGCATGGAAATGTGTTTCAAAAATGTACTTAATTTGTACGCCATCTTTTTGAGCACGTTTTAGGTAAGGGCCCACTTCTCTGAGAGGATCAATTATAGCTGCTTCACCTTTACTAAAAATATAATATGCTCCTTGTGCTAAACAGCCTGTATAAATTTGTTCTATCCTCATATTCTTTTTAAATTTTAATAATAAATTCCATAGTAAAAACACAAGTGGCCATTAGAATAATGAAATAGCCAAAGCCTTTTTCAAGCTTTCTACCATCAATAAACCTTCCGATGTAAATCCCTGTAAATATTCCAATAGCTGCAAGTCCGGAAAAAATCAAAAGAAAATTCCAATCAATTGCCATTGTAAGTGCATCGCCGAGAAAAAATCCAAGTAGTGATTTAAATGCAATTATCACTAAAGAAGTGCCTATCGCCTTTTTAATTTCCAAGTTAGCCAATATCACTAAAGCAGGTATAATAAGGAAACCTCCACCTGCTCCTACAAAACCTGTTATACTTCCTACTAATAAACCTTCTAATAGAATAAGCTTATAGTTATATTTAACAAACCCTGTCCCCCCTTTTCGTTTATCTTTCGAAAGCATCGCATAGGCTGCCCAAAGCATCAATAAAGAGAAAAGTCCAAACATCCCCATTCTGCGTGTAAAATCTAACTCGCCTATGGTAAAAAGAACATTAGGTAACTCAGGGATTATAAAATGTCTTGTAATCCACACTCCCATAATGGCGGGGAGACCAAAAATCAAAGAGGTCCTCCAATCAACGTTTTTTCTTTTGTGTTGTTCTATTCCCCCTATCAGAGCAACAATACCTACAATAAATAGTGAGTAAGCTGTAGCTATCTTTTCGTCTAATGAAAACATATAAGCAAGAACAGGAACGGCTAAAATAGAACCTCCACCTCCTATTACGCCTAGGGAAAGACCTATCAACAACGCCATAATGTATCCAATTATTTCCATATTTTATCTTTCTAACACTTGTTCATTTATTCATATATAGAGTCAAAAAAAACTTATTCAAAATCACATTTTTCCATGCAATCAAAAATCTTGAGCAAATGCCTGTCTGCTATACTGTAGAATACTTGCTTACCTATCTTTTCTGAGATAAGAATTCCATTATCTTTCATTTTCGCTAAATGATGAGACATCATTGATATTTCACAATCTGATCCTATGCTAGAACAAATGGTAGATACATCCAAAGGTTCCTCAGATTCTAATAATTCAAGTATTTCTAATTTCACTGGATGAGCAATTGTCTTAAGAACCTTTGCTACTTTCTGAAGTTTTTCTAAAGAAAAATTTCTCTTTGTTCCTTTCATAATACAAACATAAGAACATTTTAACAAACATTCAAGTGTTTAGATAGTTTATTAATCTTAATGACTATTTGTATGAAAAAAGAACTCCTTTAAAATGAAATTTAAAAGACACATTTAATTGTTCTTTACTTTTTTATTCTGCTCAAGATATTTTTCCATTTGAGCCCTAGAATATTCTCTTTGGAAATAGTACTCAAAGTATTTCAATTTTCCATCTTTAAACCTAAGTTCTATCAAACCTTGATTTGGTCTGTTTTCAACTGGCAGATCATCCTTAAGAAAGATCCAATCATAAACTCCACGAACCTTTGGATCTTGTGCTCCTGTATTTTTAAGTGCTGAAGATTTTGGAAAAACTCTTTTAACCTCTTCAAAGCTTGTATTTTCAGACAAGGTAATCTTAGGACTAACAAGTTTTAGTTTACTTTTTTCAAAATTTATTTGACTCAATACAGCTTGCTCATCTAAAATATTATAAACCACTTCATGATTTTCACCATAGTTCCAGCAATGATAATCAACATTGCCTTGATGATGTTTGAAGATATACTTTCCACAAGCTTCTTTGATTGAAGTAGGCTCTCCTTTTGTTTTACGAAGCTCATCTTTTGCTAAGATGATGGGATAGTCATTGATACTTGTTTTAGTTATTTCTAATACATCAAGTAAAGCTTTTTCAGTTTGAGAAAACTCATTATCAGGGCTTGGTTTTTCCGAACAAGAGATAAGTAGCAAAAAACAAGCGAAAATTAAAAAAAAGATCTTTTCCATGTATTCTTAATTATAAACTGCTATTAAAAATTAGTTCTTTTTCAATTTAAAGCTATTCGGTATTAAATTCTTAATTACTCTATCTTATTTATTAAGTGATGCTATTTACCTTATTTCCTTTCAAATACACCAATGTTAGTATTGATTTCATCTTGCCTTCCAAAAGCTTTTTTTGGAAATGAGTCAATCAACAACAAATAAAATAGGATAGAGATTAATTGACTGTATTATTGGCTTTTCTTGAACCAAATGTTCAATTATTACCTATTGTTTTTTTTATCAAGATTTAACATCCGCAAGCTTTTATTCTAGTGAAATTTTGCTTTAATTTGTGCTTATTAAGATTTAATCTAAATAAAAATAAGACCCTTTGTGACTAATTTAAAGCCTATAATAGCCCTTATTTTCTCCATCACACTGTTATCATGTTCAAATGATGATGATACTAATGAAATTATAGTAAACAATCCCATAAATTACACATTCGAAAGAGATGGCAATTCTACAGTTGCCTTTAGCGGACAAAGCACTAGAATCGGCATGGCAACTGAGCTAATTGATGCCATGAAAGATTTTGACCAAAACACTTCCGTCCTATTAGAAATGTATGCTAACCAAACAGCTGCGGGGGATGATGCAAATCCTTATAGTGATGCTGAATTAAACGCTTCTACAAAATCAGTTAAATCAAAAGTTGCGGCTTCAGCTGACTTCTTTGCAAGTAATACTAGTGAATCTGCTACTATCAAAGCAGATTTCGAATCTTGGATAAGTGCCCAAGTCACTGAAGTTTTTCCCAATCAAAATGAATTAGCTGAAGCTGGTAAAGCTGGCCAACTTGCTGATGGCACTTCTGCACGTTATGTTAATGCAAAAGGACTAGAATACAATCAAGCGGTAAACAAATCTTTGATTGGTGCTTTGATGGTTGATCAAATTCTAAATAATTATTTAAGTACTGCTGTCTTAGATGCTGGAACAAACAAATCGGACAATGATGAAGGCATTACTGAAGAAAATCAATCCTATACAACAATGGAACACAAATGGGATGAAGCATATGGCTACCTATTTGGTGCATCAGCCAACACAAGTAATCCCTTAATAAGCTTAGGTGATGATAACTTTTTAAATAAATATTTAGCTCGTGTAGATGCAGATGAAGACTTTAATGGTATAGCTCAAATTATTTTTGATGCCTTTAAATTAGGAAGAGCTGCAATTGTTGCAAAAGAATATGGCTTAAGAGATGAACAGATAAAAATCCTTAAAGAAAACATATCTAAGCTTATAGCTATAAGAGCTGTCTATTATTTACAGCAAGGAAAATTAGCACTAGCTGATCAAAATTTTGGAGCAGCTTTTCATGACTTATCTGAAGGATTTGGCTTCGTCTACAGTCTTAGATTCCTAAGAGAATCTACCGGCCCAAACCCTTACTTTTCTAAATCAGAAGTTGATGCAATGATCAATCTACTTATGGAAGGAAATGGTTTCTGGGATCTAAACAATACAACATTAGATCAACTTTCTGCATCTATTGCAGAGAAGTTTGACTTTACAATTAATCAAGCAGGAGAATAATTAAACCAAATGAAATTTCATCTGACTAAAATAATAGCCACTTTACTCTTCTGCTTAGGCTTAGCATCTTGTAGCGAAGATAATTCCTCGGACATGTCCATGGATGACTTCGCAAGAAACGAAATGCTTAGTTTTTGGTCGGATGAAATCATTATTCCTGCCTACGAAGCATATGTGGAGTCCTTAGAAGAATTAGATCAAGAACTAGCCCATTTCATTAATCAAGCTCCAAAAGAAAAAACCCTTTCAGGCTTGCGTAATAGTTGTTTGCAAGCACAAATAAGCTGGCAAAAAGTTTCAATGTTTGAAATTGGGGAAGCAGAAAAAATTGGATTAAGAAATTTTACCAATATTTTTCCGACGGACACTGCTCTAATAAATAAAAACATTGCTGAAAACAATTTCAACTTAGCACTACCTTCAAATTTTGTTGCACAAGGATTTCCTGCTTTAGATTATCTTTTATATGGAATTGCTGATAATGATCAACAAATTTTAAATCTTTTA
Source organism: uncultured Saprospiraceae bacterium (assembly GCA_937941095.1). Classification (GTDB taxonomy): domain Bacteria; phylum Bacteroidota; class Bacteroidia; order Chitinophagales; family Saprospiraceae; genus JALZVN01. Next base: position 6,125 of record CALDYJ010000103.1, read on the forward strand.
AAAACTGAAGCCTACTTAAGCTATTTAACAAGTCTTATTTCAAGACTTCTTGAACTTTCTGATCTTGTTTTAATGGATTGGAAAAACTCATTTAGAAATGAATTCACAAGCAATGACGGCTCATCCGGTACTGCTTCAGTCGACAAAATGGTTAACGATTTTCTCTTTTACTATGAAAAGCATTTTCGCGCTGGTAAGATTGGTATCCCTGCAGGAATATTTTCTGGAAACACCCTGAGCCATTCGGTTGAAGCTCCTTTCGCAAAAGAATATTCAAAAACACTTTTTCTTGAAGCCCTGACAAATATCCAAAATTTCTTCCTTGGAAAAAGCCATGATTCAAGCACAGAAGGGCCTAGCTTAGCAAGCTACCTGAAGGCAATGGACCAAGAACCTTTAGCAGATGAAATTAGCGCACAGTTTAATGAGGCCGCTACCAAAGCTGCCTTTTTAAGTGATAATTTTAAAGAGCAAGTTGAACTGGATAATTCAAAAATGCTGGAAGTCTATGATGAGTTACAAAAAGCAGTGATTTTAATGAAAGTAGAAATGATGCAAGTACTTAACATTCAAGTCGATTATGTAGATGCAGATGGTGATTAATGGCTCTAACACAAAACATACAATCTTATTACCATAAAACATCAAAGGCTGCTCCATTGGCAGTCTTTCGTATTTTATTCGGACTGATAATGTCCTTTAGCATGATTCGATTTTGGTATAAAGGATGGATCGAAGAACTATACCTAGCACCAAATTTTCATTTTCATTATTATGCATTTGATTTCATTCAGGTACCTTCGGCCTGGGCTACTTATCTTTTATTTATCACCTGTGGCTTTTCAGCTTTCTTAGTTAGTATTGGTTTTAAATACAGAGTTTCGATTTTGACTTTTTTTTTAAGTTTTGGATACATCGAACTTATGGACAAAACTACTTATTTGAATCATTATTATTTTGTGAGTTTGGTGGCTTTTGTTTTAATATTTTTACCTGCAGAGGTCTACTATTCTGTTGATGCCTTTAGGCAAAAATCGAAACGCGCGCAGTTCATACCTGCTTGGAACATTGATGTACTAAAACTTCTTCTTGCAATCGTTTACATATATGCTGGTTTAGCAAAACTAAACTATGACTGGATGATCAATGCTCAACCTTTATCTATTTGGTTGTCTTCCAAATTAGACTTTCCCATATTAGGCCCATTGATGGGTGAAAAATGGATGCACTATTTATTCAGTTGGGGTGGTGCTTTTTACGACCTATTTATTGTTTTCTTTTTACTTTGGAAGCGAAGCAGAATATTAGGCTTCATCTTAGTGGTACTTTTCCATATAGTGACCTGGCTACTTTTTCCAATAGGAATGTTTCCTTTCATTATGATTCTTAGCACCTTAATTTTTTTTGAAGCTAATTTTCATGAAGGCCTTTTGCGTAAAATCTCCACAATATTCTCTAAAGCAAAACAATCTATTTTTAATAATGGATTGAATTACGATGGTAAATTAAAAAGTAAATTTATAGCTTCCTTTTTAACATTATTTATGCTTG
>CALDYJ010000104.1 GCA_937941095.1 uncultured Saprospiraceae bacterium
CCCAATGTATATGGCATGAGCCAATTTGCGGACGGTGGTATGATGTCTACTAAGCCATACATTAGTGGAAGCAACTACTTGATGAAAATGAGTAATTACAAAAAAGGTCCTTGGCAAGCCATTTGGGATGGTCTATTTTGGAGATTTATGCATGTGCATCGCGAATTCTTTTTAAGCAATCCTAGAATTGGAATGTTGGTCCGAATGTATGATAAGATGCCAGAAGAAAAGAAACAGATACACCTAAAAAATGCCGAAAACTATTTAGAAGGATTGGTTTAGATTGAATACATTTTCATGATTTCATTTTAAGCATTTCATCAATGCCAATACTATTATCAACAAGCTCCATTACTGGTTTGCCCACAGCAACTCCCATCTTGATGCCACATCTTACAAAGTATTCTTGACCCTTTTGGATATCTATTTTTATTGAGGCTTCAGATTCTGTTGATCCGAAAAATGTATGCATTCCATATTCGGATGTCTTAAATTCGAATTTTGCTCCATTATGTGCTCTTCCTAGCACAGTATCTTTATTTCTGATTTTAAAGCCAACTAAAGATCCTTGATATCTTCTAGGTCGATAAAAATGTACAATAGCATAATCTACTCCTTCTGGCAATCTTGAACCACTAATTGATTCTATTTCTTTTTTTACCTCAGCTAAAACTAAGTTATCAAAACTTCGATACATCTTAGCATTTATTCGATAACATGTACTGCCCATATTAGGTGGACGAATAAAGGTTAACTGAACAATATTTGCCCCTGCAATCCTTGCCATTTTTTTAAGCTCTTCCATTACTTTATTGTAGCCACAATCTGTCGAAAAGCCAGAATCACCAATTTTTATCTCTCCTATATAATCAGATCCTTCAAATTCATTTTCTTTCAATGGGATAATATAAATTTCTTCCGTTTTGTCCAAGGGATCATATCTCACACTTGACAAAGAACTACTTACTTTGGGAGTACAAGACTGAATAATGCCGATGATGCTAAATAAGAAAAAGAATTTCTTCATAAGGTTTACATTGTACATTAAATATCTGGGAGTTTATTCATTTAACCCATTATTTGCAAGCTTTAATTTACAATTTATCTAACTAAGTAGATTTTTATCTATTTTCATTTTCGCTTTATATTCCGCAGTTGCTTTTTCAAAATCTCTAATCGTTCCTTTAATGCCAAATTTATAAAGCCATCTAAAAAAAATCCCGGGTCCTCTACTTGCTCTTTCCTCATAGGCAACTCTAGCTCTAGGATGATCCATGAAGCTAAGAAAACCTTGTTTGACGATTTTCTTCTCACGATAAAACTCTATGCGTTTAATGTGCTTTAGATTTTTGTAGCCGTAATGGTCTGGAGCTATGATTCTGATTGGCGCTCCATGTTCTAAATTGAGCGCTTGATCATCAAGCTGATCAGCTAGCAAGACGTTTTCTTGCATCAAATCTTTTAATGGCAAACTGGTTTTATAACCATCTTGAGCTTTCAAAACAACAAATGTCATTTCACCCCTAACTTTGGGTAAGATTAAATGAGTATAAAAATCCTTAAATCTGTAACCACTCCAATTGAGGTTCAGTTTGCTCCAAGTTGTTACACAATGAAAATCAGAAACCTGTTTGACTCTTGGCAGCGAATTTAGTTCTTGATCTATTGTAAATTCTTCTAAATCCCCTCCGATTTCAAATTGAATTTTATCCAATTCCTTAGGAAACCTGTTCGCATATTGAGGCAGTCCAAATCTTGGGAATATTGTTGACTCTTTTTGTCCTGGTGGTAAAGTGATCATTGGTAACATATTTTAAATCAAACATCTTTTTTTCCTCTATGTTCAAAGAAAAAGACCTCTTAGCATGGAAAATCTTAATAATTTATTTGTTGGATAAGCGACTCCCAAAAATTGGATGCTAACTTCTTCTTAAACAAACCAAAATGACCAACTTTGTTTTGACCGAATTCATTTGGCTTAAGATGAATTCTAATGGTATCGGCATTTTCATACTTATTAGTGAGCCAATCTACTGCTTCCTTCGGTGCATAATTATCATCTGATACACTATAGGATGTCATTTTTGATTTTATAAGACTATAGTATAGTCCAGAATTTGGAACATGTTCAAACAGGTAATTTTTACTTGTGCACCATTTGCGCCATTCCAATGCTACTCCTCTAGGAAGGTTTTTCATGGCACTTAATTTCTCACTTGGTAAGTATCCAAATATTCTTGTGGCAAGCGGAAAGAGTAAATACCAATTTGCTAACATCTTGATTCTTCCGAAGCCTTTCCAAAATTTCCAATAACCACTTTGTGCAGCAACTAAGATTATTTTCTCAATACGAATAGACGAAGGTGCTAAGCCTATTAATTGACCACCAATGCTATGCCCTAATAAAGTAATTGATTTACTAGGATGTTTTGTGAGACAATACTTAATAACAGCTTCCAAATCTACCTGCCCCCATTCAGCAGCAGAAGTTTTCACATCTCGTATAAAGCCAATTAGCGAGTCTCCTATTCCACTATAGTCAAATGTGTAAACGTTGATATTATTTCGACAAAGAAACTCTGCAAACGATTTGTAATAGCTTTGTGAAACGCCAGTGGCAGAGGCAATAATTAGGGTCTTTGTTGAGTTTGCATTAGCTTTAAATTCTGTACAAGCAATTTTATAATTTCTACTTGTTTCAATTTGAATTTTATGCATCTATTAACTGAGCTCTATTTAAAAAAAAATTGAAATACTATGGAAATAGCAAGTAATTTTTGAAGCTACTTTCTGAAATAAGCATAAATCGCCAATTATAAGAAAGGAGGGAAATTCTTTACTCCTTGTTTTTTTTGGCCATTCTATTTCTGATTCTACTTAAAGATTCTGGTTTTATACCAATATAGGAAGCGATTAGGTATTGCGGAATTCTTTGTGCTATATTTTTATAATGCTCAATAAAGTGATTGTATCGTTCCTCAGAACTATGCATATAAATGGACAACAATTGATTCATCATAATTACAAATCTGTGTTCCATCACCATTCTCCCGATCAAATTGCCATTACTAATTTCATTATAAATTCTTTGGATGCCTTGGTAATTAGTAACTAGTAATTCGCAATCTTCTATTGCTTGAATATATTGCTTACTTAATCCTCTTTGAACGAAAGAAGGAAAATCAGCAACAAACTCTAACTCTTGCGAAAACTCCAAAGTGGAGTATTCTTCATTCTTTATCACATAATACCTCACTAAGCCTTTTCGAATGAATGCTGCTTTATCATTCTTTTGTCCTTCCACAAGGAAGTATTCGTTTTTCTTTAAAGTTTTAGGTACAAATATTTCTTTTAATAGGCTAAGATCTTGTTCCGTGAGCTCTGTGAATTGGCTAAAAATCTTTATTAATTCAGTGTACATTGTTTTTGATTTTCGAACTTTCTGATAACCTATAAAACTTTTATTAATTCTATATTGAAAACTTAATTTTCAATAAATTCTCCACTCACACATCTTATAGAAAATTTTCGTCGTTTTTTCTTCTTTCCTACAATATGGTGTTTATGAGTGTGAATCAAATATCCATCATCATCTAAATGTAGATGGTACTTGGGGTCAGAAGAGACGTCGTGCTTAATCCAAATATTAAAAGAGCCAAGTCCTGTTATTTCTCCATTTTGAGTATGCCCTTGATCTTTTATGTTTAAAGGGTTTGGGTTTTTAAATGCTTGCAACTTTTCTCCTGAAATGCCTCCTATTACATACTCATCTCCTTTTTTAGTCAGCCTAGAAAATTTGATCTCATCTTCTGGGATATTCTTCAATTCCAGAATTAGTTTTATGTATGTTTCCCATTCCTTAGTTGTTGGAATTCTATACCCATCAGGACATACATTATCAATTTCTCCTAGTGGGTAATAATAGCCATCATAATTTGTTTTGCTTAGTTCGTTATAATGCTCTTCAGAATTTTCTGTTTTGAATTTCATGTTTTCTGCCATCCATATTGTGCTTCCTAGTTCAATTGTTTCATAAGTCTTACCATCCCGTACATCTACAAATTCTTGATAATTAGATCGATTTTGACCTTCTACTTCAATAGAACTTAAAAGTAACAGAGCAATAAAAATCAATCTGAGCGATTTCATTATACTTTTTTAGTTGATTTAACTGAAATCATATATTCAGAATCCCTTAAGCTAATAGATACCTAAGATAATAAGAAAGTAATTACTACTGCATTAAAAATTGGCAGAATAAAATCATTTTAATTATTCATTTGTAGAAAGACAAATAAAAGAAAACTAAAACCATTTATAACTATGGAGAAGAAGGCCTTCGATCATCAATTGAAAGTTCAAT
>CALDYJ010000105.1 GCA_937941095.1 uncultured Saprospiraceae bacterium
GGGCAGACCATAGGGATAGAGTCAGACCTATATTCTGTATCAATGTTTAGATTCCTAGATAAAAAACTCAAAGCAAAAGGAATAAAGATAAAATTGTTGAAAAATTTTCTCGATGGGATTTGGAAGAATAGGCCAAAGCTTCCTAAAGAAGAGATATTTGACTTAAATGTAAAATATGTAGGAGAAAGTAGGAAAAGCAAAATAAGAGGTATTTGTGACAAGCTTTCGGAAGATCAAAATGCTTGGTTTTTGGGCACTACCCTAGATGATATAGCCTGGATATTTAATTTAAGAGGCTCAGATGTTGATTATAACCCCGTTTTTTTAGCTTATTGCTTGATCGGGCTAAAGGAAAAGTACCTTTTTGTAGACATTGAGAAGATAAATTCCACCTTGAAAACTAAGCTTGAATCAGAAGAAATCATCTTATTACCCTATAAAGATTTAAGCGCCATTTTATCTACTCTTAAGCAAAGCATTCAAATAGATCCTAAAACAACTTCAATAGAGCTTTACAATCAAATAAAAGATAAATCATTGATTGTAGAAACCAGTTCGATTGCAAACCAGATGAAAGGCCAAAAAAACGAAACTGAAATTATAAACACAAGACAAGCTATGATCCAAGATGGCGTAGCCTTAACCAAACTCTATAGATGGTTAGAAAGTTCTAAAGAAAATAGTAAGATAAGTGAATATCAAATAGGAGAAGAATTAGCATCATACAGATCTAAAGAAGATACCTACTATGGAGAAAGCTTCCCTGCGATAGTAGGTTTTCGAGGTAATGGAGCAATTGTCCACTATAGAGCCGATGAAAAAAGTTGTGCTACCTTGAATGGAGATGGTATGTTGTTGATCGATTCTGGAGGTCAGTATCGTTTTGGGACGACAGACATTACAAGGACTACATTTTTTGGTCAGCCGAATGAAGAACAAAAAAGAAATTACACTGCTGTTCTTAAAGGCCACATAGCGTTAGCACAAATTCGGTTTCCAAGAGGAACCAAAGGTTATCAAATAGAAGTTCTTGCCCGACAGTTCTTATGGCAATTAGGTTTAAATTATGGTCACGGTACAGGGCATGGTGTTGGTTATTTTTTAAATGTTCATGAAGGCCCTCAATCCATAAGTTCTTCTGCTAAAGGAAAAGCAACGACCGTCCTTGAGCCAGGAATGATCACTTCCAATGAACCTGGCTTTTATAAAACGAATGAATATGGAATCAGGATAGAAAATTTAGTGCTTGTCGTTGAAGACCAAAAAAGCGAATACGGAGATTTTTTAAAATTCGAAACCATTACTCTTTTTCCAATCTCTACTGACTTAATAGATTTTCCAATGCTCACGAAAGCCGAACTTGGATGGTTAAATGATTACCATGCTAAGGTTTTTAAAGAATTATCTCCTGCACTTAATGCAGATGAAAAAGAATGGTTGGCAAAGAAATGCCATAAACTTTGATTTAAACAAAATCAAGACCTTGAAACTTATGACCTAATATTTGTGAATGATTGGTGCCTAACCATTTGTCTAAAATGGTCGCATAAATGGATCTAAAATCAACTGTGTATTGCAAATCCCCATCTACTAGCTTACTTAAATTAGGCCCTTTGTTTAAGATGCCTTTTTTCTTTAATCCACCTCCCATTAAAAAGAGCACGTTAGCGGTTCCATGATCTGTTCCTTTGCTTGCATTTTGTTTTACTCTCCTACCGAACTCAGAAAAAGTCATGATTAAGGTATCATCAAATAAATTATTTTTCTTAAGGTCACTTACTAAAGCTTTTACAGCCTCTGCATATTGCTGCAGCAATCTTTCTTGTTTTCCCATTTGAAAAGCATGAGTGTCAAAGCCAGATAAGCTGACGTAATATATTTTGGTATCGGTATCTGATGTCATTAGTTCAGAAACTGTTTTTAATTTTTTACCAAATTTAGTATTCGGAAAAGAACTACTGCTTTTATGATTCTTAACTTTTCGATGTAAATAGTCTGCTGATTCTTGCGTATCGATCAATGTTTTGTATAAGTAAGCCACATTCTCATGTTCATGGTCATGATCCATTTTAGCAACTGCCTTTAAAAATTCGTTATTAGTATTTTTTTTCAGCTGTGTTGGGTTTGAAACAGCAAATCCAGATTCTTCAATGCCTTTCATTGCCAAGCTTAAATTGTTATCGATTTCCAAAGCATGTGTATTGCTTTCACAACCATGACAATCATTATCCAAGTATCTTCCTATCCATCCTGTGCTTAAGTACTCATTGGAGGCGCTTCCAGTTTGCCAAATGTCCATGGACCTAAAATGTGACCTGTCAGGATTTGGATAGCCTACATTATTAATGATGGCCATTTCACCTTGATCATAGATCTCTTTTATAGCTTGGAGGCCCTTGTTGAAGCCGAGGTTGCCATTGAGATCGATTAGTTTATCTTTTTTTAACCCAATAAATGGTCTCATTTTATAATATAGATCATCCCTAAAAGGAATGATTGTATTAAGTCCATCATTGCCACCAGAAAGTTGAATAACGATTAAATTTTTTCCACTTCTAGAAGATTCAAGTTTAGTTTTGAATGATTTAAGAAATGCAGGTGCATAGAGTGAACCTGAAGCCAATGCTGATTTTAATAAAAATGTTCTTCTTTTCATGATTGCTAATTTAACACAATTGGTATTCAGGAAGGCTTAATATTTTAAAAGTCATTTCCTTTATTATACTTTGATTGTCCTTTGTTAGGACAGAGCTTTCAAGCGGTTTTTCTTTGTTGCTTGTATTAGTCAGCAAGAAAAAATCCATTAAGCCTTTAGTGATTTCTTGCTTGTTTTGGTCATTATAAGTATCTACAATACGACTAAGTTCCACTATTCCATTAAACTTTTTAAACCCTTTAAACGATTGTCTTTCAGCTTCATCCTCCAATTCATATTTGATCACAGTATTTTGATAGAGCAAATTTACTAGATTTAATCTTAGCATTAGTGTGCTATTGTCGATCCAAGCTTTTCCACCAGGCCATCCTGCTACATTTGGAGGATGAAATAAAGTTTGCCCTAAGGCTCTTTCCATAAATAGAATCCCCATTTTATTGTTAAAAGTGATTTCTAAACTCCTTATGAGTCCTGCCATGAATTCTATTGGTGATTTGATTTTAGTTCCAATGTTTCGTTTAGCATAAAACCAATCGCTTTTGAACACATGAGTCATTAATTTTTCAAGGTCGTAATCAGCAGCATATAAGATATCCGCCATTTCGTTTAGCTCTGAAGTTATGACTTCTTCATTAACAAAATATTTATAGATTTTTCTACTTATAAAAGTTGCGGTTTCTTTTCGGTTTAAAATGATATCTATAATGTCATCTCCATCAAATCGACCTGTTTTTCCCATGAATGTTTTAGTACCAAAGTCGTGTTGGTTTTTTCTAAAAATAAATGTTCCTTTAACAGTGCTAGACCAACCTGTAAAGGCTCTAGCAGCTTCTTTTACATCTTGCTCTGTATAGAACCCTCTACCGATCGTGAAAAGTTCCATCAATTCTCTTGCAAAGTTTTCATTAGGTTTGCCTTTTACATTTTGCTGATTATTTAAATACCTAATCATTGAGGGATCTCTTGCTATGGCTTTTACAAATGATCTAAAATTGCCTAAGCAATTTTGTCTTATGGTATTTAGTTGATTTAAAGCCAAATGTGAAGTTTTGCTTTCGCAAGCAAAGTGGTTATGCCAGAATAAGGACATCCTTTCGAGTAAAGCACTTCTATTTGGATTTGCCATTCTTAATACCCAATCTGTATTGAGTTTTCGGACTAATCGTTTGGATTTTTTTCTTAGCTCCTTGAGCTTCGATTTGTCCTTTTTGATGGCCTTAATTTCAGCCATGGATAGGTTAGAGATGGTGGTTTCAGATTCGAGTACCTGGTACTGCTTAGCGTTGTTAATAAGAAGATCGACTGTTTCATATATATTGAATTTTTGTAAAGCTTTAAATTCTTTGATGGAAAAGCCAAAACCAGCTCTCCAATAAAGGTGTTTTAATTGCTGTAGTTCTTTCATTTTCAATCTGTAGATTTGCGTCTATGACGAGCCAGTAAGCTTATTGTTTAATAAGAAATGCTGCATTTAACAGCATTTTAACTAGAATAATAAGCTTATTAGTGAAAAGCAAGGTCATAAGGAATGTTTTTTGCCGTTAAATAATTAGTTATTCTGATGGCTTCAAAGCAAATATCTGCTTTTCATTTTTTAGGTCAGCAGTTTTAATAAATAGTATCTTGCATAAGTAAAAATGATATCATGCGTATTATAACTTTCCTATTACTTACTTTTTTCCTAGCAAGCGAAATAAACGCTCAGGGGATCGAATTTTTTCATGGAACTTGGGATGAAGCTTTAGCTAAAGCTAAAGAAGAAGAAAAACCCATCTTTGTTGATTGTTACACCACTTGGTGTGGACCATGCAAACGAATGGCTAAAAATGTATTCACACAAGCTCATGTTGGAGAAATGTTTAATGGCAGTTACATTAATGTAAAATTAGATATGGAAACCAAAGAAGGTAGAAAGTTCGGATCTAAATATCCGGTATCTGCCTATCCTACCTTGTATTTTATAGATGCCACTGGAGAGGTTTTGCATAAAGTCAAAGGTGGTCAGCAAGCAGATCCTTTGGTTCAAATGGCAAAATTTGTTTTAGGTAAAGTTGATTATAGCCAAGATTTTGCAAAGGCCTATGAAGAAGGAAATAGAGAACCACAACTAGTATACGATTATGTTAGAGCTTTGAATAAGTCAAATAAGAGTTGTGTCAAAGTAGCTAATGAGTATTTAAAAACTCAAAAGAATTTAGATTCTGAATTCAATCAAAAATTTATTTATGAAGCTGCTTATGAAGCAGATTCTAAAGTGTTTGACTTGCTAATCAAAAACAGAAAGAACATTGAAACTTTAGTTGGAGTTCAAGAAGTGAAAGATCGAATAGAAAAGGCATGCCAAAGAACTTTAAGTAAAGCGATAGAATTTGAATCAGATATGTTGTTGGGCGAAGCGCAAGCAAAACTTGCTAATAATTTGCCTGAAAAAGAAAAAGAATTCATTCTAATGAGTAATCTTGACTTTCATAAGTCTTTAGGAAATTCAGAACAATACAGAAAGTGTTGTAAAGATTACGTAAAGAAACAAATTGGATCTGATGCTAAAGAATTAAATGCTTTAGCTAATTCAATTGTACAAAGCTTTTCTCATGACAATGAAGCCATGAAAGATGCAGAAAAATATGCAAAAAAAGCCGCAGCCGCGGAGGAAAAAAATTACAAATACTTAATGACATATGCATCTATTCTTCAGAATAATGGTAAAAAAGATGAGGCTGTAAAGGCTGCCCAAAAAGCATTAAACCTCGTAGGAGATGATAAAGGGATGCAAAGATCAATTGAACAATTCATTCAAAAAGTAAAGCAAGGGTAGTATTTCAAGCAGCTAAGATGGCTAAATTTTAAATCCAAATTGTTTATGAAAAATTTCTTCCTAATAATATGTTTTGGTTTTACTTTTTGCTCACTTACTGCCCAAGGCATAGCTTTTGAATCTTTGGAATGGGCAGAAGCATTAAGCCAAGCCGAAAAAGAAAATAAACTTATTTTTATTGATGCCTACACTACATGGTGTGCTCCTTGCAAGCAAATGGATGCTAGAATTTTCCCAAGTAAAAAGTTAGGAACTTATTTCAACGAGAATTTTATCAATTTGAAGTTGGACATGGAGAAAGGAGATGGATTGGTACTCAAGAAAGAATATGAGGTAGGTGTCTTTCCAACTTTTCTTTTCATAGATTCTAATGGTACCTTAGTGCATAGGAAAGCAGGATATTTATCGGTCAAAGAATTAATGGCGGAAGCAGAAACGGCAAATAATCCAAACCTAAATCTATCAGCGCAGAACAAGAGATTTGAAGCTGGAGACAATGATCCAGATTTTTTGAAATCGTATTTGTTTACAAAATTTAATGCAAGAGACGGTTCTCATTTACCAGTCTTGAAAAAATATTTAGCGACTCAAAAAGATTGGTCAAAACCAGAAAATTTAGACATCATCTTTTCGATGACTGAGCGTGTAGATGATGAGTCATTTAAATACATTACAAAAAACAAAAAACTATTTGTAGATAAATTTGGCGAAAGTAAAGTTTCTAATCAGATTCAAAATTTAGTTTTTGGTAAAATTCAAAATGATCCAAACATCAAACTTGATAAGGTAGGAGACTTATTTAAGATTGCCTATCCTAATGATTATGAAAAAAGATTTTCCCAATATAAGATGACACATCACAGGCAGAAAGGAGATCGAGCTGCGTATGCGAATGCTGCAATAGAACATTATTCAAAGTATAAAAGTAATGACCCTGGTGAGCTAAATGAAGTTGCTTGGACCTTCTACAAGGTAGTAAACGATAAAGAACAATTGAAGCAAGCTTGTAAATACATTAAGCAGTCCATCAAAATGGAAAAAGCGCATTACAACATGGATACCATGGCTGCACTAACTTATAAGCTTGGAAAAAAAGGCAAAGCCTTGAAAATCGCGAAAAAAGCCATTGCTTTGGCTAAAGCCTCTAACGAGGATTATTCTTCTACAGAAGAATTGATAGAAAACATTAATTCAAGTAAATAGGTCTAGTTTAATTTTTCCAAAAAAAAATCCCATAAGCCTTCTTTGGGAAAAGGGGCTTTTAAATTTATCATTTCCTTTGAAATTGGATGCTTGAAACTCATCTTCCAAGCATGTAAATGGATGGACCTGTCTTTATTAGATCTTCTAAAGCCATATTTGACATCTCCTTTTATTGCTTGGCCGATATTTGCTAACTGTGCCCTAATTTGATGATGTCTACCAGTAATCAGATCAATCTCTAGCAAAGAATAATTATCACTTGTATCTAGTAGATTATATTTTAATTCAGCAAGTTTAGAATGCTTCGTAGCTTCCTTTACTATAAATGATTTATTAAGTTTTTCGTTTTTCTCAAGCTGATCAATTAGATGAGCATTCTTTTTTTCAATTGGTGCTTTAACAACGGCTAAGTAAGTTTTTTGAATTTCTTTTGATTGGAATTGATTACTGATAAAGGCTGCTGCTTTTTTATTCTTAGCATAAATGACCAATCCACTCGCTGGGCGATCAATTCTATTGCATAAAAATAGTTTTTGTTTAGTGTAAATTTCTGCAAGGTCTTTTAGGCATTTGTCCTTGGTCTTATCGCTTTGAACGGCAATTGTCGGGGGCTTATTGAATACGATAAATTGATTATTTTTTAAGATTACCCAATCACCAATGTTTTGGTCTATAGGTTTAGAAAGCTTATTCGATTTCTTCATAATCTATGTAGTCGTCTTCCTCATTGTTTTTCTCTTGAATAGTAGTATCAGAATCGCCTTTTTTGAGGCTTCCTTTCATGGAAAATCTGTAAATACCGTAAATTACTGTTCCAAGTAGAAGATACTTAAAAATCATTGGGAATCAATCCTTATTTATTATCGGCAACCATATCTGCTTTACGCAATAACCAAACACAAGCCAATAAGAAAGTATATGTAAGAGTAGCTGTCATAATTAAGAATCGAAAGATAGGAAATAAACTGTTATTTCCATTAATTTCTATAAACTTAATCTTATTGACACAAATTTGTTTTTTTACTTTAAACTTTGCCTATAATTTGTCAAAATGAAAAGAACTTCTGAAGAATTGATGACATACTTAGATAATTTAGTAGAGACCTACAATAAAACATCATTTATTAAAGATGATCCAATTTCAATACCGAAGAAATTTAGAAAAAAGCAGGATAAGGAAATTATGGGCTTCTGGGTAGCGATGTTGTCTTGGGGCCAAAGAATCACCATCATCAATAAAGCCAATGAACTGGTGAAATTGATGGATAATGCCCCTTATGACTTCATACTAAACCATGAAGAAAAAGATCGTAAGATCTTTGCAGATTTTAAGCATAGGACTTTTCAATACACAGATACTTTATACTTTTTATCCTTTTTTCAAGCATATTACAAAAAACATAAAAGTCTTGAGACTGCATTTACTTCAGGTATGCATGAAGATGATGTTAACGTTGAAAATGGAATTAAACAATTCCATGATACCTTTTTTTCACTAGATTATGCACCTCAGCGCACAAGGAAGCACGTCTCAACTCCCACAAGAAACAGTAAATGTAAAAGGATAAATATGTTTTTAAGATGGATGGTGAGAAAAGATAAGAATAAGGTAGACTTTGGAATCTGGAAAAACATAAAAACTTCCCAGTTATTAATACCTCTAGATGTTCATGTGGAACGAGTTGGAAGGGCATTGGGCTTGATAGAAAGAAAACAAAACGATTGGAAAACGGTATTAGAATTAACAGAGCGACTTAGGGAGTTTTGCCCAGAAGATCCGGTAAAATATGATTTTGCTTTATTTGGTTTAGGTGTTTTAAAGAAAAAAGGCGTCCTTGAATCAATCAAGAACGCCTAGGGTTGATGTTTTCATCGATTTTATTATTCTATTTCAAATCGAAGTTGTTGAATCAAATCTTTGTTTCCAGAACTGTCCAATGCAATAAATACTCTAAAGGTATCATCGTTGGTTTTTAGATCTCCAATAAAATATTGAGAACCTTTTCCTTTGGAAACACCTTGATGTACAATTTTAAAAGATTTCGGAGAATACTTAGTGTAAAAGTTGTTTACAGCTTTGGTAGCCTCGTCTTTATTTAAAAAGTCATCAATGTCTAATAGGCAAATTTCAACTGTTTCATCCATAAATGAAGAAATAGTTGAAACGTCTCCGCTTTCAATAGCTTTGCTAAGTGTAGATGAAGAATCAACTTGAGCACCCATTAAACTAAGTGAAGCAAAGAAGCCAAAAAATAAACTTTTCATAATCATAAGATTTATGTTACAAAATATCAGTTTCTAAATTAATGCCAAAATAAAATATTAGCAAATTTATTATCTGTAGTTGCATACATTATAACGGTTATTGTACTCTAAAGTAACCCTGAAAAGGAAAAAATCTTTTTAAAAGGCCCTTTATAGAGGATTTCAATGGTCAATTAAGTTTTTTTTAACACAATTTGAAACAGAACGAGTAGCTATTTGTTATTATTGCAGATATAAAGAAAAGGTTTAATTCTACATCAAAACAATCAAAATTCATGAAAAAATTAGTATTTCTACTCCCTTTGCTTGCCTTAGGTCTCATTTTTA
>CALDYJ010000106.1 GCA_937941095.1 uncultured Saprospiraceae bacterium
AAATTTGATTCCTAAACGCAGGAACGTTTTCTTTTTCTGCGGCCAGCATTATTTGCAAATGATGCCCAGGTACACCTTCATGTAAAGACAAAGCAGGTAAAGTATAAAATGGTCTTGAGGGTAAGTCAAAAGTATTGACCCAATACTGACCTGCTCGATAGGTTTTATACGAACCGGGAGAATAACGTCCACCTGTATAATTGGGAGCTAAGGCCGCTGGAACCGGTGTGACTGTCAAAGGCATGCGTGGAAGTAAGCCAAAATACTTTGGCAACATCCCCTCCATCTCTTTTGTAATCCAGGCTGCCCTCTCTAACAATTCCTGCTTGGTTTTGGCATAAAACTGCTCATCTGTTCGCAGGAAGTCTAAAAATGCAGCATAGTCTCCGTCAAAATTTAAATCTGCAATAATCTGCTCCATCTCTCTTCTTATTCTACTCACCTCTTTTTTTCCAATTTCGAACACGGCCTCTGGGCTAATTTCATCTGTAGTAAAATAAGAAACTCTTTGTTCATAGAATTTTTTCCCTTCAGCTATGTTTGAAATTCCTACTTTTTCTGGTGCTTTCAAAAGGTAGTCTTCTTGAAGAAAAGTTTTAAAGTCTTCATAAGCAGGATAGACTTCATTTTTTACTAGAGCTAGGACTTCATCATAGGCCTTATGATCTCTATTCATGACATGGACATAAAAACTATACTCGGCTTTTGTTTTTAAAAATTGGTCTATCACTTTGATGCAATTTTCTACCACCAGTTTTGGAGAAGATTTATTTAGCGACTGTCCCAATTGCATTTGAGATTTTCTTTCATTAAAATAGTACGGCAGCTGAGCCAATTTGGCCATATACCTTTCTTGGTCTTCTACAGTAGCTAACTTTGTTCCTCGTACATCA
Organism: uncultured Saprospiraceae bacterium; assembly: GCA_937941095.1. Classification (GTDB taxonomy): domain Bacteria; phylum Bacteroidota; class Bacteroidia; order Chitinophagales; family Saprospiraceae; genus JALZVN01. The sequence goes on from CALDYJ010000106.1 coordinate 894, forward strand.
TATAAAATATCTGTTAAGAAGCCACCTTCTGAGTTTAATGGAAAAAGATGAGATTGAAAGTCCAAGTGGAACAACTGGTCATCCAGTATTAAGGATAGTAGATCCTTATTGATTTTATCATCCTTATTCAAGCTGTCTTCTTTTAGATTCAGTAGTCCTTCTTGAACTGATTGCAACTTCAATCTTTTTTCTTCTAAAAAAGATTGATCATTTCTTGGCCAAAGACTTTCACTTATACTTTTGTTGATCGCTTCAAAATCAACAATGAGTTTTTGAATGGTCATTGTACTTTCAACAAAAGGTTCGTTTACTACAAGCTTTTGTTTAGCAGTACATGAACAAAAAATCAAAAATAGAAAAAGGCGAAAATTCATAAAAGAAAGATTAGTTGTTTAGACTAGTCAAAAGATATGGCTTTCCAAGGAATGATCGGTACATTAGCCGCTACAAATTAATTAGATTATGGATTTATTTAGCATTATCACCATCCTTGTGGTTGTATCAGCAAGTTTTGCTTACATCAATGTGAGGTACGTAAAGCTTCCATACACCATTGGAGCCATGGTCATTACTATAGTTATGAGCATGGTCCTAACTTTGATTGGATGGTTAGATGCCTCGCTTACAAATCCATTAAAAACATTAATTGAAGGCATAGATTTTTCAAAAGTACTTTTAGAAATACTTTTAAGTTTCTTATTATTTGCGGGGGCACTACATACTAACTTTGACCAATTAAAAGTCCAACGTGGGCCTATCTTAGCCTTTGCAACATTTGGTGTTTTGGTATCTACTTTCCTTATTGGATCAGCCATGTATTATCTATTACCATTGCTTGGATTAAACATTTCCTTCATTCATTGTTTACTATTTGGATCACTGATCTCTCCTACTGATCCTATTGCGGTCTTAGGGATATTAAAAAAAGTAGGTGTCCCTAAAAAATTAGAAACAAAAATTGTAGGCGAGTCCTTGTTTAATGATGGGATTGGAGTAGTCGTTTTTTTAACCATATTCGCTATTGCTGAGGCTGGGATAGAACATGTAACGGCAAGAGAGATTGGTATGTTATTTTTAGAAGAAGTTTTAGGTGGTGTAGTATTAGGTCTCGCCTTAGGTTACATCGCCTATACCTTAATGAAAAGTATTGACGATTATAGTACTGAAGTATTAATCACAATTGCTATAGTCATGGGCGGTTATGGCTTAGCGCAATATTTACATTTTTCTGGCCCTTTAGCAGTGGTTGTTGCAGGTTTAATCGTTGGGCATGATACCGTTCGTGATTCTTCTATGTCAGACATTACAGAGTTATACGTAGATAAATTTTGGGAGACCTGGGACGCTTTATTAAATGGAATCTTGTTTGTGCTTATTGGATTAGAAATTTTAGTTCTGCCTTTTGAAAGGTCATATGTTATTTCTGGTTTAATTGCTATACCCATAATACTTGTAGCTAGGTATATTGCACTAAGTATTCCTATTTACTTTTACGAAAAGAAATTAGATTTCGTTCCTAACACAAATGCCATCATGACTTGGGGCGGATTACGAGGAGGTATTTCTATTGCCTTAGCATTGACGCTAACACAAACTATGGATAGGGATCCATTTTTGATCATCACTTATATAGTCGTCATCTTTAGCATAATCATCCAAGGAATGAGCATTGGTCCTGTTGCTAATAAATTAATTGGAGATTATAAGAGAGACGAATCGGATGGAGGACATTGATGATTTGGTAATTTGTTAATGTGATGATGTGCTTATTTTTCGATCTGATTTATTTAGATAAAAAGGTCTTAGTTCAGATTGAGCTAAGACCTTTTTTAATTAGTATTTCAAAATTTGATTAGAAATAATATCCTATTGTTGCACTTAAGCCTCTAGTAGAAACCTTTGGGTCTTCGTCATTTGTATTAATGGCATCTGCGTCAAGCAAGTTATTGATGCCTAAATTATATCTTAGGTTAAAGCTTAAGCTATTTAAAGCATAGCCCAATCCAAATGAAACACCGTAATCCAATCTTTTTTGATTGTCTTCATCATTAAAATCGAATTTATTTTCACCTGTAAAAGTTTCGCCGGCTAAAACGGTGGTAATGTCGTTTCTACCTGACATAGCCATTCCTAAAAACAATCCACCTTCAGCAAAAAAGCCAGTTGCTTCTTCTCCAAAATAATATTGGACCATTAATGGTAATTCTAAATAATTGTAATAGGTTTCTACTTCAGTTTTTTGATCAATAGCTGGCTCTTCATAATTTTGAGTCCCACCTTTTTGAATGTAAAGAAGTTCAGGTTGGAATTTTAATTGATCAGTAATGGATACTCTGTACATAGCTCCAAATTGAATTCCGAAAATGGATCCTCCTTCGATGTTTTCAAAAGTTGTTGCTTGTCCTTCTTGTTGTAATGTTGCCAGATTTATTCCCGCTTTTACACCAAATTGAGCATTAACATTTGCAGTAAATGCAATAAAAATAAATGCGATAAAAAATAAATTTTTCATTAAAAATGTGTTTGATTAAATAATTGGGATAATTCCCTTTAATTAATTCATGACATTAATCCTGAATGCGCTCACCAAAGCCAGTGCATTCAGAAAAAAGCACGAGGCTAGAACGCCCTAGTCGTAAAAGGGCTGCCAAAGTGCTGAATAAATACCGCGTAAAAAATTGTTAATAAGCTAAAAGCTCCTTATCATTAGGCATTGGACATGAAAAAATATTGCATTACAGACATACATGGCTGTCTTAAAACATTCAAATCTTTATTAGAAAAAATAGAATTCAGCCTTAATGATGAACTTTATCTCCTTGGAGATTACATAGATAGAGGTCCTGACTCAAAAGGAGTCATTGATTACATATGGCAGCTGCAAAAAGAAGGCTATGCTGTCAACTGTCTCAAAGGCAATCATGAATCACAGCTATTGAAATCTATTGGGAATAAAGATGATGAAGCTGCATGGTTGTACTGGGGTGGAAAACAAACGTTAAGGAGTTTTTCTGTGCAATCAGTTGATCTCATTGATGAAAAATATTTGCAATGGTTCGACAGCTTAGCCTATTCATTTGAAGTTGATGAATACATATTAGTACATGCAGGATTAAATTTTGAGATAGAAAACCCACTTGAAGACAACTACGCTATGATGTGGGCAAGAGGCTATTATGAAAGCATTAATTACAAATGGTTGGGAGAACGAGTCATAATTCATGGCCACACACCATTGACAAAATCAGTCATAGAAGAGCAATTTGCAAACCTTTCCAACAACAAATATTTCGACATAGACAATGGCTGTGTTTATAAACGCGACGGGCTCGGATCGCTTTGTTGCTTTGAGCTTAAGGAAAGAAAAATGACTTGGCAATCTTTTTGCAGCTAAGAAGCAACAATCTTCCCCTCACATTATTTCACTAAATGTAAACCTTATGAAGTGGTATTTAAAAGTACTTCGGCAATATGCCGATTTTAATGGCAGAGCGAGAAGAAGCGAGTATTGGTATTTTGCGCTTTTCAATTTTATTATTGGAATGGCCTTCGTATTTATCGATGGATTAATCACGTCAATGTCTGACGGAGGATTTGGCATGTTGAATTTGATTTATAGCTTGGCTGTCTTAATCCCGGGCATAGCTGTTGCGGTACGAAGAATGCATGATGTAGGCAAAAGTGGTTGGTACATGTTGATTCCAATTTACAACATCATTCTTGCTTTCACAGAAGGAGAAAAAGGAGAAAACCAATACGGTCCAGATCCTAAAAACGAGGATTTAGTCACAGGGGACATAGCACGCCACCTTGTTGAATAAGAATAATTCATTTACAATTAAAAAGCCTGGCTATTAATAATAGTCAGGCTTTTTGTACTTTGAATGAGAATAACGAATTAGTGTTTAAAAATTAAACTTTGCGCAGGCACAAATTTCACTTACTTTGTCAAATCATTTTGCTTTCTTTTATATTTTCTTGCAAGAAAGATAATAGTGAAAAGGCTATTCCACCTGAAGAGAATAACTTCTGTGATAAATTACATTTTACAGAGAAAGGAAAACTCAGTCAAGAACTTGCAAAACTAAAACCGCTTAAAGAAGGAAAAACAGGTGTATATGTTTTAGAAGAAGGTGGCGAAGCAATGATGTCCAGAGCTTGGCTTAGCGCCAATGCAGAAAAAAGCATTGACATCCAGTATTTTATTTTCTCTACTGACAATGTTGGATTAATAGCCTGCGATTATTTAGTTCGCGCAGCCGATCGTGGTGTTAAAGTTAGATTGTTGATTGACGACATACTTGTAGATGCAAGCATAAACGATCTGTTAACCTTAGATGCGCATCCAAACATTGAGTTGAAGATTTACAATCCTGGTGTAAATTTAGGGAAGAACATTTTTGGTAAGGCTAAAAAAATTCTCACAGACTTTAGATCTGCCAACCAAAGAATGCACAATAAAACCTTTATCGTAGATGATCAAGTGGTTATAACTGGAGGCAGAAACATAGCGGATGAATATTTTGACTTTGATCATGCCTATAATTTTAGAGACAGAGATGTTCTCTTTATTGGGCCTGCTAGTAAGGATGTGAAAATTTCATTTGATGATTATTGGGGAAGCGATCTTAGTTTAGCGGTAACAAAGCTTGTAGAAGCTAAAAAAACTGCAAACATAAATATTGATCGATTTGAAAAGCTACACAACTACGCTTGTAATCCTGAAAATTTCTGGCCACAAATTAGAACAAGAATCGAAGAGCTTCCAAATTCTTTTCAACGAATCCAAGACTCAGATTTGTTTGTTTGGGTAGACAGTATTAGATACATATCAGATAAGCCTGGTAAAAACGATCACACAAAAGGGCTTAAAGGTGGAGGCTTAAGTACAGATGCGTTAATTAAATTAGTTCAAGAAGCTGAATCTAGCATAGACATTCAGACTCCTTATTTAGTAAGTACAGAACTGAGTAGAGATGTATTCAAGGCTGCCTTTGAGCGAGGAGTGAAAATCAGAATCTTAACCAACAGTCTTGCTTCTACAGACAATGTGGAAGCCTTTAGTGGCTATCAAAAAGATCGAAAAAAATTATTGGAAGCTGGTGTTAGAATATTTGAATACAAACCAGATGCAGCGATTCGAAAACAAATAATGGCTAAAGATTTACAATCAAAATTAGACTTCAGTCCGATTTTTGGCTTGCATGCTAAGTCGATGGTTGTTGACAATAAGATAACAGTCATAGGGACTTTTAATTTAGATCCTAGAAGTGCCCATTTAAACACCGAGTGTTTAAGCATTATTGATTCAAAAGAAATTGCAGCTTCCGTTTCGAAAGGAATGGAGACAGAGTTTCAAAGCGACAATTCATGGGAGACCACTTTAGACTTTAATCCTGACAGTTTAGTGCCTAAAGGAAAAAGAATCAAAACTTGGACAAGGAAGATAATTCCAAAAGGAGTTTTATAAATACATCCTTTATCCAAGTTTTTTTTAGTTATCACCATTTACTTACCTCTAGTATAAGCTATAATCTTATCAGGAAATATTCGGAGAAAAAGAGGGCTGGATACTAGCCTACCTTTTTTGTTTTTCCAAACTACTTTATAGGTAATTTCGTAAATTCTTTTTGTTGATAATTTATGATCTTTCCTTGCTTGGAGAATGAAAGTATATTTATTGCCATTGGCTAAGCTTACTCTCTTTTTGGTACCAATTTTAGTTTTTTGCCAATTACGTCTCCATTTAATTTTGTCGCTATAATCCCAAAGTATGATTCTCTTATTCAATTGTTTCTTTGCAATGATATAATTCTTTTCGCTTGGTCCGCAATCAGACCAAGGTTTCAGTTCGCTAGGAGGCGTTGGATTTGGTGGGCTTCGACCTGGAGGAGTTTCTGTCGGTGGATTTTCTGTAGGCGGATCATTAGTAGGAGGAGGTTCGTTTGGTGGAGGATCATTTGCCCAAGGATCCCTAATCACTTCTATTTTTTTAAACCAATCATCGTATTTGTCTCCTTCTTTTTCCTCTTCTTGTTCTTCGTTTTCTTTTTTCTCTTTATCCTTGGTATCGTCAGACTCTGTTTCCGTTTCTGTATCGGAATTGCAAAGAACCCAAGGATTGTTACAATCTTCGAAGCCAAATTCTCCCCATTGGGCTTGCAATACATTTACTGTTAGCAAACAGATAAGGATTGTGTAAATTTTTAATTTCATCTGGATTTTGTTTTTGTTTCTATGGTAAAAGTAGAATCAAATGCAAAACCAGAAAACACAGAATACGGTGATATTTAGCATCTCACGGATGAGCGAAATTCTGTAAACCTTTATTGTACTATAATCTTATATGTTTTCGTAAAATTATTTTCAAACATAACTTTGCAAAAGTAGATGCCTTTCGTAAGATCAGCATGAAAAGAAAAGTCAGTCGAAGATGATTGTTTGTTTTTTCTTATTAAACTTCCGATTGCATCGAATAATTCAAAACCTTGCAAATTAGAACCTTTTACAAACACATGGTCTCCCTGCATAACAGGATTCGGACCAACTGTAGCTTCGGCTTGAGTTGGGTCATTTATATTATTAGGCGACTCCTCACAAATTAATTGCCTCACTTGATTGTTAAAAAATGAGGAAGGGCTAAAACCTCCTGCGACGAAAATCTTATTATCTGCTGCGGCTACTCCTGAACCATAATTGCCTGAAGGCAAATTATTAGTAGACCATTCATCTGTAATGGTATCGTATACATCAACAGTAGTTGTTGCATCGGTAATCATTAAACTACTCCAGTTTATTCTTCCTCCCCCAACAAAATAAATTTTATCGCAAGCCGTAACAATTTCTATTCCTGCCCTAGGAGTAACTAAGTTTTCAATGGTCCACTCTCCGGTAGCAGCATCAAATATTTCGACCGAAGCAAAATGACTGTTTGATTCATTTAGCCCCACAGCAACATACAATTTTCCTTTATAACTAAACACAGCTGGATCAATTCTAGGAATAGATAATTTTTCTGTAGTCCAGGTTTCAGAAGCAACATCATATATATCTATAACATCACTTGCTATATTTTCATCGTTTGCTCCGCCAATAAAATACAATTTACCATCGCCAGCGGCAGCACCCATCCATAATCGTGGTTCAGACAAATTCATGGTAGACCAGCTTGCATTTGAAACATCAAAGACTTCTACTAAATCAGAAATATTTTCAAGCTTTCCACCTTCGAAGTCGCCACCTCCTGCGAAATAAATTTTGTTGTCGTAAGCTAAAGAAGAATGAAAAACACGAGGAAGGGATAATTGCTCTTGGGAAACTTCAAGAGTACTTAGATTAACAATGTCAACAGCATTTGATTCCATGGCATTACTAAAAGACACTCCACCAGAAATGTAAGCAACATTTTCCCAAACAGAAACAGACATTCCAGCTCTTCTGTTCGATAATTCTATTTTCTCCCATCTATCTTCGTCGACATAATATATGTCCATTTCATTATTAGGTAAAAAGCCCCCTTGGTTACCTCCGACAAAAAATACTATGTTTTCAGTTGAACCCGCCGCTAATAAATGCCTAGGCGTAATTTCATTTTGCTCAGTCCATTGGGCATGCAAAAGTAGCGGGCTAAAAGTCAAGATCAAGCCTATTAGAAGGTATAAATTTTTCATTTTTTGAATTTGATTTTACGATTAACTTCTAATAGTTAGTCAAAATCAAGAACCTAACACATTTAATTTGAAAGAAATTTTTCAAGAAAAACAGCTATCGATAGATACCTAGCGCTCATAATAGATATGGCAACGCTTATCATTTTTTTTACAATTGAAGAAAATTCTACAGGTGATTTTATTTAGTCAACCAGTAATTTAAACAAAAAATGCCGTGCCCATAAGTGGTGATCTTTTTCTTTGCTTTGTATGCTCCATGAAAGCCTTTAGATTTTTTCTTAATCTTAAATCCATACTTTTCAAAGACTCCAATGCAGATGTCGTCTGTCAAAATTAAAGGGTGCATGCTGTCGGTGACGAAGTGTTCATCAAAAGATAAAAAAGCTAAGCCTCCGGGTTTGAGGTAGGCGTGAATATTTTCTACTATTTTTTCAAAATCGTAACAGTGATCTAATACATTAATGCTAAATATAAGGTCAGCATGATCTTGCATTTCTTCAATTCTTTCTTCTGCAGGCAAAGAGTATAATTTATAAGCATCTTTTAGATCTGTCCATGGAATTTCTCTGACACAGTCATCAGCCATAGGTTCTATGGCTACTAGCTTTGCCTCTCTAAAGAACTTACCTCTCAATTTGCTACCTGCTCCGATGTCCATCACTACCTTACCTTTATATTCATCACGATCAAAGCCCATGCTTTCAAATAAGAGAATGGTGTCTTCCATAAAACGTGGAGAGTTTCTCCATTCGTTGGTTCTATGAAAAGCAAACTCACCTTTCTGCGCCTTTTCTTGCCAATCATTTTTTGAAGCTTGTAGCTTATGCATTTTCTTAACCTTGTGCAGGTTGTGAAACATTGGCTCAAGGAAGGTCTTTTTTAGGTATAGTTTGATGTTATTTTTCATTGCATTGTTCTTATAGACTCCGAAGTTAAAGAATTAATCTTTTATACTCAGAAATGAGCTAAAGGTTATGGA
>CALDYJ010000107.1 GCA_937941095.1 uncultured Saprospiraceae bacterium
GGACAAGTAATTTCATTAGTACTTGTCCTTCTGTTTTTTAATAAACGATCGTTCCTAGATCAATGGTAAAACTAGCTATTCCTTTGGATTTCAAAAGCTTAGCATTAAATTCGCTACTGGCCTTCTTACTATAAAATGGGCCTAAGATGATCTTATAAGCCGTTGACTTTCCGTCTTTTGATTTTTCCATGCTCATCAAGACATTATCGAATCCAAAACCTTGCATCTTCGCAATTTCCTTGATCGCATTTTCATAACTAGAAAATGTCCCTACTTGCAATCCGTATCCCGCCTTCTTTGGCTTTTTAAGGGTGATGCTGTACAAGTCGTATTGACTGTAATTTCTATTGTTTAAATCTTCATAAGCTTCTTTTCCTTTGCTGACAAATTCCTGAGAAGTGGTGGTGACCTCCTGGATTGGTTCTCTATAGACCTTAGTTTCTTTGACAACTGTAGGCTGACTTGCTGGAGCCTGAACTACAGTATTTATAGGCTTTTTGCTAATGACTTTTTTAGCAGGAGCAATTTCCCCTGTCTCAATATTTGTAATCACTACCTCATCTGGTTCACCACCTAGATGCTGATTTCTACTGATGGAAATGGTCACCCTTGATTTTTCACCGCTGATGCTTAAAGCTGAAGCTGCAGCTTCTGATAAAGTCACCACATAACCGGCTACAAACGGCCCTCTGTCTATAACCCTAACTTTCACTTTCTTGCCATTATCAAGATTGGTTACGTTTAAAATGGTTCCAAATTCATAGGATTTATGTGCTGCTGTCATCAAGCTCTTATCGTATGCTTCATCACTTGCGGTAAAGCTGCCTTGAAATTCGCTATTAAATAAGTTGGCTAAGCCAGTCTCCTGAGATTGAAGGTCTTCTGCTAGAAAGAAAAGACAAACAAAGAAGGAGAAATACCATAATTTCTTCATAATTGTCTGATTCATAGTTGTTAAAAGATTAGAAAAAACTCGAAGGTGTAAATTTAGTCATTTATTTTCTAATTTTAATATTGAGACCATTGCATCTCAACTTTCTACCAATTGAATGAAGGATATTGACTTTGGAAAGGTTAATTCTTTTGCTTTCACGATTCCTCTTTTAATTAATCAACCAAATCCAATTAATTTTTGTTACTTATGCATCCTTATCAATTAGCGACCGAATGAATTTGCATTTGATTTCCTTTGATGTGCCTTATCCTCCTAACTATGGAGGCATCATCGTCGTTTATTATCATCTGAAAGCCCTTCAAGCACTTGGAGTTAAAGTTACCCTACATTGCTTTCATTATGACAATAATCCAAAGACAGAAAAGCTTGATGAATTGTGCGAGGCGGTTTATTTCTATAAGCGAAAGAAAAGAAAGAACAAATTATTGTCAAGCAAGCCTTTTATTGTAAACACTAGAATGCCAAAAGAACTGCTTGAGAATTTACTGAAGGATGATGCACCAATCTTTTTTGAAGGCATTCATACTACAGGCCACATTAATAATCCGGCACTTCAAGATCGAGTAAAGATTGTGCGGATGCACAACATCGAATGGAAATACTATGAAAGCTTGAAGCAATTGGATGTAGACAATTGGCATCGCTTGTTTTTCCATTGGGAAAGTAAAAAGCTTAAAAAATATGAAGCAAAAATAGCTGATGCCGTTGATTTGATCCAATGCTTATCACCTTTGGACAAAAAATATTACGATGAGATCTATGACAATGTAGCTTACATTCCAGTCTTTCAACCTTACGGCAAAGTAAAATCACAGGAAGGTAAAGGAGATTATGCTTTGTTTCATGGCAAACTCAGCGTTCCTGATAATGAAAAAGCAGTTGTGTTTTTAATCGATGAGGTTTTCTCAAAGTACAAGTACCCATTTAAAGTAGCAGGCCTAGACGCCAGTGACTTTTTAAAAGAAAAAATAAAGCAATCAGCTCATATAGAGTTGATTGAAAATCCAAGTGGCTCACAAATGGGGGAGCTTATCGCCAATGCCCATACTAATATATTGTGGAGTTTTCAAAACAATGGCTTAAAGCTTAAATTGCTCCATGCATTATTCAAAGGAAGGCATTGTCTCGTAAACAAGGACATGATAGCTGATCAATTGGAGTTGGATCAATTGTGTCACATTGCCAATGATGCTAAAGCCATGATAGCAAACTTAAAAGCATTGAAGGCAAAAGAGATCACACAAGAAATTATTCAAAAAAGAGAGAAAATCTTATCAAAAGGCTTCAATAATGAAGAAAATGCTCGAAAAAGCCTCGATTTGATCAAAAAATTGAAAAAATAAACTTTCAATTAATATTGAAAGTTTTGAAAATAAAATGTATTTTTGTTTAAACCAATAGTAAATGATGTCCGTACTTACAGAAACATTCACTTCGCAAATGAAGGAAATCGCTTCAAAAGTAATCGCTGGTAATCGAATCAGCCCTGAAGAAGGTTTATACCTTTTTAAAGAAGCTGAATTGAGCGAACTTGGAATCTTAGCCAATTTAATCAGAGAAAAGAAACACGGAGACAAAACTTATTTCAATAGAAATTTTCACGTCGAGCCGACTAATGTCTGTTTGTATACTTGTACATTTTGTTCCTATTCAAGATTGATCAAGAAAAGAGACGAAGGCTGGGAATATACGCACGATGACATCATGGACATCATAAAATCTTACGACGGCAAACCTGTTACTGAAGTGCACATAGTCGGAGGAGTTTTACCGCAATACGACATCAAGTTTTACGCAGACCTGTTTAAAGCCATCAAAGAACATCGACCTGATTTACACATAAAAGCACTCACACCGGTTGAGTACCATTACATTTTTAAGAAAGGCAAAGTGACTTACGAAGAAGGGATGAAATTGATGAAGGAAGCTGGCCTTGATTCAATGCCTGGTGGAGGAGCTGAAATTTTTCATCCAGAAATTAGAGATCAAATCGCCGGTGGAAAATGCAGCGGTGATCAGTGGTTGAGAATACATGAGATCTGGCACGAGTTGGGGCATCGAAGTAATGCAACGATGCTTTATGGTCACATCGAAAAGTACGAACATCGAATTGATCATCTTGAACAATTAAGACAGCTTCAAGATAAAACGGGTGGCTTCCAAACTTTTATTCCACTTAAGTTTAGAAACAAAGGCAATCAACTTTCGCACTTAGAGGAATCAAATGTGTTGGAAGATTTAAGAAATTATGCCATCAGCAGAATTTATCTAGACAATTTTGATCACATCAAAGCTTACTGGCCAATGATAGGAAGGACTACTGCACAAATGTCACTCGCTTTTGGCGTTGATGACATTGATGGTACGATAGATGATACTACTAAGATCTATACCATGGCAGGATCGGAAGAACAGAATCCATCTTTGAGTACTTACGAATTGGTTAATTTAATTAAAACGGTCAACCGAAAGCCAATCGAAAGAGACACCTTGTATAAGGTCATTAATGATTTTTCTGAAACGGAATTCGAAGAAGATAAAATCTATAAAGGATATACTTCGCTTCCTGTAATAAATAATTAAGCTTTGATCAAGAAAGAAATTTACATCATCCGACATGGCGAAACAGCTTATAATAGGGACAAGATTGTCCAAGGTTCTGGTGTTGATTCTTCATTGAATGAAAATGGAATTGCTCAGGCAAAAATGTTCCATCAAAAATATGAGCAGGAAGCGTTTAAAATGATTTTGGTGAGCGACCTAAAACGAACTTATGAAACGGCTTTGCCTTTTATTAATAGCGGCATTCCATTTCTCAAAGAAGCTGATTTAAACGAAGTAAGCTGGGGCATCTTTGAAGGTAAACCCGCAAATAAAGAAATGCATTTAGAATACAAAAGGCTAAATGATTCTTGGAAAAATGGAGATTACAGCGCTAGATTAGAAGGTGGAGAATCCGCAGAAGAAATGCAAAGTCGCTTAGGAAAAGCCATTAATAAAATCAAACAAATCCCTCAAAATAAAGTATTAGTAGTCAGTCATGGTAGAGCAATGAGATGCCTTGTTTGCATGATGAACGGACGTGAAATAATGCATATGAATGCTTACGATCACCACAATACTGGCCTCTATAAATTTGACTTAATCGACGGTAATTTTAACATGGTTTTGGCAAATGACATTAGTCATTTAGAAAATTAATTTTGATGAAAAAGTACAAGATCGCTGCAGTTAGTTATTTAAATACCAAGCCTTTGTTGCATGGCTTAAACTTGATAAATCTTCAAGAAGAAATCGATCTTTGTATCGATTACCCATCGAGTTGTGGGCAGAGACTTCTAAACGATGAAGTAGATTTTGCTTTGGTGCCTGTGGCTGTTTTACCAAGCTTAGTAAATTATTCCATAGTCAGCGATTACTGCATTGGATGCGATGGGGCAGTGCAAACCGTTTGCATTTATTCAGACAAACCTATCGAAGAGGTCAAAACAATTTATACCGATTTTCATTCTAGAACTTCCATTGAATTGTCAAAAATACTCTTACGTGAATATTGGAAAAAAGACGTCCCTTTTGTTCATACTGGGGAATCAATTGAAGGCAACTATGAGTCTGGGGCAGGGGTGATGGCTATCGGTGATAAGACCATTCGCATGGACAAAAAATATAAATACAAATATGATCTTGGAGAGGCATGGAAAAGCCATACAGGTTTACCTTTTGTATTTGCCGTTTGGGTGAGTAAAAAGAATTTGCCAGAAACATTCACAAAAAAATTAAACAAAGCTTTTGAAAAAGGCATTGCTGAAATAGATGCCTTAATCACCTCATTACAAAATGTAGAAGGTGATTTTGACTTAAAGAAATATTTCAACGACTACATAGATTACCATCTTGATGCAAAAAAATTAGAGGCCTTAAATCTCTTCCTTAAAAAGATGCAAAAAAACAAACGATCTTATACATCTGAGTTATCTTTGGTGTAAATAATCAACATGATCGATTTAATGTTAAAAAACTTTTTCTTACTAGCTATTGTTTTGCTACTGTTCAATTGTTCTTCAGAAGTCAATGATTCCAATTTGATATTAAGCGATAATCAAATTGCTTGGGTGATAGATGGGCAGAATCGTTTTGCAAAAAACATTCAGTCCAGCTGGGTGAATGACGGAGATAATAATAAAATATACATCACTGGAGCGATCGGAAATGAAGGCGTCCTTTTGCAGATAAACACAACAAAAGAAAATCTAGTAGGTACCTTTCCTTTTGGCAATGGAGTCTCGATGATTTACAATGAAAAAAGAGAAACGGGTTTGGCCGTTTTTCAATCGGAAGCCTGCAAGACTAAAAAAGGGAACATCATTATTGAAAAAGTCGACAAGGTGAATAAAACTATTTCTGGAAGCTTTAGAGCTGATCTCTGTGCTAAAGGAAAGTTTATATTGCATGGAAACACGAGCATACAAGAAGGCAAATTTAAAGCAGTAAAATATCATGAATCAACAAAGTAATCTTAAGGAAGCCATTTTTGGAGGCGGTTGTTTTTGGTGCACAGAGGCAATCTTTCAAGATTTAAAAGGTGTGGAAAAAGTTGAATCTGGTTATTCTGGTGGGCATGTTGAACATCCTACTTACGAACAAGTTTGTACAAAAACTACTGGTCATGCTGAGGTCATAAAAATAAGCTATGATAGCTCCATCATCAGCTATGCAAAATTGCTAGAAATATTTTTCTTAACGCATGATCCGACTACGCCAAACCAACAAGGAAACGATAAGGGGCCTCAGTATCGATCGGTCATCTATTATCAAGATGAAGCTGAAATGCAAGCAGCGGAATCGGGCTTGAAAGCTATTGAAGAAGCTGCCGTTTGGCCCAACAAGATCGTAACTGAAATTGGACCCTTGATCAATTATTATGCTGCCGACGATTACCATCAAAACTATTATAAAAGAACAGGGAATAATAATCCCTATTGCACCTATGTTGTTGGTCCTAAAGTTGCCAAGTTTAAACAGAAATTTGCGGATTTATTAAATTGATCATTTCTTTATAAAGGTGCCTGAGACATCCTCACCATTTGCAATCATGAACTTATAGAAGTAGATACCTGGAGCAATTTGATCGCCTAGCCTAATAGTTTTTGTATTGTTTTTATAGGACCGAAATTCCTGATACTTCATCAGCTTACCTTGAGCATTATAAATGCTAAATTTTACATACTCAGTCTTTTCAAAATAAAATTCAAAATTAATATTTTCAGTGTAAGGATTAGGGTAGCATTTGAAATACGCTCCAGGGGAATCAGCCTCCTTGAATGCTGGAAAATTAAGTAATTGCTCATCCATCCACCTGACTCGATCAAGCATCCATCCTTTTAGGTATTCAATTTCATTAGCGTATGAACCCCCAACAAAGTCATTTGGCCATACATATTCATCCAAGACAGGCCATTTTTGGAAGTTTCTTTTTTGTGCAAGCTGAAGCAAAGAAGCTAAGGAATCAACTTTTTGTGCCAGAGCTTCATCAGTCCATAGGTCTTGCCTCAAATTTTCCCACTTTTTTCGTAATTCAAATCTGTAATCCGTATTTTTAAACAGCTTGTCCCAATAAAAAGGTATTAACCAAAAATCATTAGGACAAACATTGTTGAAATTTATCGCCCAACCAGCAGTAAGACTTCCATTGCAATAATCTGCATTACCAAAGGCTAAATTGTAATCCCAAACTGGACCTACTTTTACTTTATGATCTATAGAATCTCGATCTTTATAAAAATAAGTACTTAATCTGTAGCCATCGACATTTTTACTAATCTCATTGATCAAAAATAAATTTACGAAACTACTAAGGCCAATTCGCTGATCATATCCATTAATTGGATCTTGGATGTTCTCGCTTAAAAAAGAACTTTCAAAATCATTTATCAGCTCTTTCCAATAATCAAGTTGTGGCTGGCTTGGGTTTTTAGGGTAAGTTAAAACATAGGTAGGTCTTCTATTTTCGCTACTGTAATTAAATTTCGAATCGTAAGGAATATCTCCGGTATCTGTTTTATCCATCTTAAAAATATACCCCCCTGTTAAGTAGTCATCACTTATTTCATCGGGGTTTAACTTACTGATGTCTATTCTGTTTTTGTCTCTTTTTATTTTTTCTGTCAGTAAATACACACCGATGTATAAATCATTAAGGATGACCTCAACCATTTTAGTTTTAGGGGCATAATCCATAATTTCAGCAGCTAGGGTATAGGTGAGTGCATTTCGAATTAGAGATTTATCACTGTACGGACCATGTAAAACAAAATCATTTTCTTCAGGAAAGCCTAAAATGCTTGCATTTAAATTTAAGCCCTGCTCGTCCCTTAATTCAATGCCATAACCTTTCTTTGGAAAACTCATGGAAGATTGACCACGCAATTCAATACCAATTAATCCATCATAATCATTAAAGGGATCATTTATGTTATTCATTTGGCCTTCACCATTATAAATTATGCCAAGCTGAGCAGTAATTTTAGGTTCATCGAAGATTGCAGAGTCAAAAGTATTAATGACAAGTATAGGAAGATTACTTTCATTTATTGTCTGCGCTTCAAGCTTTATGCTGCTTGAAAAAGCGCTTAGCAAGAGGGTCGCTAAAAATAAATGGAGGTTTTTTGAGATCATAAAAATAAATGCAATAAATAAAAACTAAGATACTAAAGTTTTATGCTTTCCAGATCTTTTTCAATATTGCCTAATTGATTTTCAATGTTTTCATATCGATCTAAAAGATGATTAATTTGAGACTCTTCTGTTTCGATTAAGTGATCAAATTTTGTAAAGTTGGAATCGATTTTTACTTTAATGTTGCGGATGTAATTTTTTAATTTTTCGCTGATTTCTTCTGTCAAACGAACCCTTCCTTTTTCGATTTCAGTGCGATAACCTTTTAGAACTTTTCTTTTTTGAAAAGAGATGGATCCTCCAGCAAAGACCAAACCTACTGCTGTCAAAATACCACCGGTTACATCAACGACACTTATATTAGTTACCGTGGTAAGAATAAATCCCATGACAGCAATACCGCCTCCGGTAGCTATGTTAGAGGAAATGCCTCCTTTGTCGGGAAACAACTCTTCTTCTGTAAAATTTTCTGTTCTGTTCATGAATTCTTTAAACGTCTCATGCAGTTCTCTGAGTACATTCATTCGTTTCTCCGCAATTTCGGAGAAGAGCTCATGATCATCTTTCAAAACAGTATTTGAATTTCTTATTTTGAGGTCGATCATTTTTGCCATTTGTTGAATGCTGTCCGCAATGTCTACGACCCCATTATTAAGTTTGTCTTTAAGTGTAGCGTTTAATTCCAGTTCTAAGTTTTTTGAAAAATCAACCAACCAATCTTTGGCCGATTTTTTCTTTGAAAACATGGAACCAAAACTTCTTTTTATCAAGGTTGTAAAGTTTAAACCTTCGCTAAGTTCTTGTTCTTTCTTTCTTGTAATTTTATCATAAGAAGCAACGATGTTTTCGACCAATAGATCTACTTGGCTTGCAGATTTTTTTTCTTGAACATCCAGTGATTCCTTTATGTCTTCTCTAAAATGTTTATCGGCTTGGAGTTGCTTAAGTCGATCCTGAACACCATTATATATTCTGGTATTAATGTTTCTTGATGTATTGACGATGTTTTCTAGCTTAAGCACTGGGGCTTTGCCACCTGTTATGTTTTCGCTGATGTAATTTCGAATTGGGATGAATCCACTTTCTTCGGTTTTGCCTTGTATTTCTTGCAAAGCAGATACATCAAATATTTTAGGCTCCGTGATTCCTTTTTTGATGGCAAATTCTTTTACTCCGTTGATGTTGACTTGGAGATCAGCATCAGGCATCAGGTCTTTTTGCTGTAATACAAAGATTATTTTCCTGTGCCATTCTTTATGAATAAAATCAAAGAAATTCCATGCAGATTGCCTGTAAGGATTTTTTGATTCAAAGACGAATACTATCAAGTCAGCTGCCGGAATAAAGTTTTCGGTAATTTCTTGGTGATTTTCAACTATCGCATTTGTTCCTGGGGTATCTACGATGGCAATTTCTTTTAGTATATCTACAGGTTGATAAATCCGCTTAAGCATTGGGTTTAAAATCTCAATCTTTTCTTCTTCTCCATATACAATCTGTTGTATGGTATCCGTCATAGGCTGAGGAGCCACCTTACAGATTTCTTTAGTAGGATCTAATAAGGCATTTACAAAGCTACTTTTTCCAGATTTAACTTCGCCGACGATGACAAACATAAAAGGTTCTTTGATTCTTGTCCTTAAGTCACCAACAGTTTTCTCTAATTCTTTGTGGCCGATCACACCAGTTATTTCGTAAAGCTCTTTTACGATTTCATCCAGTTGATTCCTATAAACGTTGACTTTGTTACCTACTATTAAGCTCATATATCTAGTGTATATCGATTTAGACGGAAAGATAAGTAATTTGGGTCACGAAAATATACTTGGAGCCTCAGGACCTAAGCAAAATAAAACATCCAAACAAGAGGCATTTGCTTGAAAAGGGAGCCTGTCTTGAAAAACTTGAGTATAAGGTTGATGGCTCAAATTTGAAGATGTTCTTTTTGGGCTTATCGTGTTTCTTAAATCGTTGATCGTTTTAGCTGATGATTTATCGTATTGCTTCGATAATTGGAGGTCTGTTTTTATTTGAAAAAACTCATTCATTTTTTTTAAAAGCTTTAGATTAAATTCAAAGAGGTATTGCTCCTTTGCAAAATAAAGCTCTTTAATTTCATCAAAATAAAATTCCCAAAAAGGAGACTTTCCATAGGCAGTTTTTATACTTTGCCAATGGTTCCTTTGCCATGGAAAATCGTAGTTGATTTCGACTTTTTGTATAGGCATTTTTTGATGCTTTCCTTTTGAAAGTGGAATGGATAAAAGTAGCTTGCCAGTGGCACTCACGATTTCACATTTATTTCTAAACGTACCCTTATTGTAGTTTTCATGAGCTTCCAAATAAACTGCATCATATGAATTTATTGCTTTCATATAAGCTATGCTCGGTAAGAAATGAAGCTCTATTAAACAGGTACTTTTTGCCATAATTAGGATCAAATTTAGCCTTTTGCCCCAAATATCAAGCTCTTTTTAAGTCAAATGCAACATATTTGTGATTCAATGAGATTAATCAGTAAACAAACATAAAATTATGAAAGAATCGAGTTTAGATAGTGCTTTGATAGATGAGACTAGACTGGGAGGGATTGAGACTTTAGGAATTGGCATTTTTGGATATTTAGCCATCAGTGAATTGGTCCAATTGATTTTTTCTTTTACCTTTTTAATTCCTTACGCAACAGGTCTCCCAAGCCATCATTTAATTGATTATTTCTTTAAAACTTGTCTATTTGTTTACTTAATCAGTTTACTGATAAAACGAGTACAAGTAAATCAAACAAATCTCCTCCAAAATCTTTTGATCGCAGCAATCTTCTTAATGATTGCCAGTGCAGCAGTGAATACTTTGATTTTGTATGGATTTTCCAATCAATTAATGAATATGGATGGTAAAACCTTGAAAATTGGCCCAAAGTTATCTATGTTCTTAGGCAAATTTATCACTATAGCAAAGTACCTCGCCATCATGTGGCTTATTAAAAAGAACATTTAAGCCCTCCTTTAGATTTGTTATAGTTTAAGACAAGTATTAACTTGATGATGTAAGCATACTTAAAATGTTGAAAATCATTCAATTAATATTTTTTTGCCTTTGTTTGCTGCCTTCACTTTGTGTGGCTCAATCTTTAATAGACATTGAACAACTATTAGCTGAACCTACTGCTCATTCTTTAGAATATTTTGAAGCATTTGAATTTGAAAAAACTAAAGAAATTGATGACGTCTGTTTGATGACAACCTTAAAAAAAGGTAGGTCGACGGTATTCTTATATGCATGTAATACGACAAAAGATACGATAGAAGAAATTGGTTATTTATTTGAAGAATCAGCGCTTTATCAAAATTTTCAAAAAGAAGTTAATTCGCTCGAGTTTTATACCCATCAATTAAAGACTCTTTCAGGAAGTGATTGCGACGTGTATACGGATTCTATTTATAATTATGAATTGACCTTAAATCATTTTACAAATGTAGATTTATTCAGAATGTCTTTTGCGAATGCTCCAACTTTCGAATGGCATAAAAATCACATTGAATCTGGAAGTGATTACGATCAAGCGGAAGATTGGCGTTACATGATGATCAATCTACTAACCACAAAAAACAGCAAAGGGCAAAGCATAGAACAGGTACTAAGGGAAAAGCATTTAATTGAAATAGACGAAAGTCTCCCTCTGAAGGAATTTGTCATTACTTTCCAAACAACAAAAAAATTTGAAGCTTTTAAGCAAACCATTGATGAGGTTTTCATTGCGGATGAGGAATTTGTTAATCAATTTCAAATCAGAGCAGGAAAGCTACTCGCTGCATTAGCAAATGATGACCAGGGTTACTATGAAGCAGGAAGTCAAGAAAAAGAAATCGCTAGAATTATAGAAAAAAGAAACTTTCAGTACACCGGTATTGTTTTTAAATACCTACATGATAAGTTGACAAAATAAAGCTATGACTAAAAACGAAAATCTTTACATCGGACTCTTAAGTGTTATTTTACTTGCCAATTACTTTCTGCAAAATGTTTTTAATGGTAATCCCAATGCTAGCTTAAGAGTTTTCTTAGATGTGTTCATTGTACTTGCCTTTGGTTTTGCCATTTATAAATGCGTTGGAAAACAATCGAGAAGCTTCAAAAATTTATTTTCTAAAGGATTGAAGATTGGTTTGACATCATTAGTTATATTTTTTCCATTATCCTTGATCCTTTTTAACCTGGGAGACCTCCCAAACATCGCGGAAAACATAGCACTCAATCTGCCAAGAGTGATCGGTTTTTTAGTCATCTATGCTATTTTCTTCAGCATGTTTTCGGTAATTATTGCTTTTATAGGTAGTCTAATGAATAAAAAGAAGTCTGCTGAAACTTTGGACGAACATTTGATGAATGATAATAAATAAAGGCTTTCCAAAAATATAAATATGAAAAACTTCTTTCTAATTTCCGTTCTTTTAGGACTTTGTTCAAATCTATTTGGACAAGATAAATTTATCGAAGCGATAAATACGGCTAATGAAGGCAAGATTAATGAAGCAATTAAGATGCTGGATGAATTGATTGCAGAAGACTCAAAGCAAGCAAGGTTTTATGAGTCAAAATCGATTTGTTACCTCAATGGTGGAAATTATTTAGAAGCTTTGGATGTCTTGACTCAAGCTATTGAATTAATGCCTGACACAGCTTACCTCTATAATGCCAAAGGAATTTTAAATGAACAACTCAGAAATTTCCAAAATGCCATAACTGATTTCAGTATTGGCATCACCAAAGCCGAAGATCAAAAGTTAAAAGCAAATATGCTTTCCAATTTATCTGGAACTCTTTTTAAGATAAGAGATTTTCAATCCGCTTATGATAAATTGATAGAGGCTTTATCTTTGGATCCTGATAATGTAGACATCCTCAATAATTTAGCTACCTGTTGCGATGAGGTAGGAAAGCCAGATGAAACGCTAAAGTATTTAGAAAGAATCATTGTCATCCAGGATGATTACATTCCTGCCTATGTTAATTTGGGGTTTAAGTATCAGCTCATGGAAGACCACAAAAGTGCTTTAAAGTATCTGGATAAAGCGGTCGAATTAGGTCCTACTGAAGCTCTTTGCTACAGCAATAGAAGCTTTAGCCGTTACAAGCTTGGTGATTTGAAAGGTGGGATGGAAGACATTAATAAGTCTATAAAATTGAAATCAAGTAATTCTTATGCCTATAAAATAAGAGCATTAATTTATATCGAAGAAGGCGAACAAGCAAAAGCTTGCGATGATCTAAATACAGCACTTAAGAAAGGTTACACCAATCAATATGGGGAAGAGGTTAATGAGCTAAGGAAAACTACTTGCGTCGGTGATGGGATAGAGGCAGGTGCAGAGATGGTCAGCAAAGATTCTATTTTATTAGGCTACGTTTTTTATCTGTTGGACGATGAAAACTTGACTTTCAATAAATTGAATGCAGAAGTAAAAAAGATTAATCCAGCTCTAAATTCATTTAAGACTTTCGAAAGTTTAGCCGAATCACAAGAGCCGGGTGTTTTGCTTACCGTTATCGATAATGCTAGAAAAGATTTTCCTGCACCAGATCTAGAGTATTTAAAATACTTTGGAAAAAGCCTTTCAGAAGAGGAAAAGAAAAAGATGCAAAGTTCTAATACTTGTGTTATTCTCGATTTTTACTTTGCTAAAGCAAACATCAATAAGGCTTTAAAAGATGCAAATAAATTGATTAATGATTTAGTTCAAAATAGAGAAGCAGTAGTTTATGACCCTCAAACTAGAGAGTCCTTTTCAAAAAACCATTGGAAGGATACAAAACTCGTGCGCAATAACAGCATAAATGTTGCAAATCATATTTCTATTCATTATTACCACGATGGCGAACTTTGTAGAGGCA
>CALDYJ010000108.1 GCA_937941095.1 uncultured Saprospiraceae bacterium
ATTAATAATAAATTTTATGCATGTGGTTATTTTATGTCCTTTTTTTTGTACAATGTTTATATTTACACACATAAAACAATGAATACCAATACTGTGTAGTATAAGAAACGAGTCCTTATGGGTCTACATAACAATCAGCCGCTGTCCTTTAAGGATGGTGGCTTTTTTTATGGAGAAAATTTCACATCCTAACTTATCTTTAATTACTTTCTTACTCATTAAATCCTTTAGAGTAGCAATTCGTTGCATCAGGTCTTAATTTATAAGGCTCACTTTAGTTGAATGATTATTTTCCTTCCCAATTTTTTCCACTTACAACATAATTTAAATGGCAAAAGCCGCAATAAGATTGTTCTATTGCAAGTTTTTAAAAAACTATAAAAATGGATGTGTTTACTCTGAAAGGTGAGTAAATATACTATTTTGAACCGATTTTAAAGTATCAATTTCATTAACAGCACGTATAAAATCTTACCATGCTTTCTAAAGAACAAAAAAGAATTTTACGAGCTGACCTTTTCCGTCATCTAGATGGAATCGTTAGTATCCCTATTGCTTATGCTTTGCACAGCAAGGGTATCCTTGAATATTTATCTCGTGTAAAAGAAACTACACTTGATGAAACGTGTTTACACTTTCCTAAAATAAATAAGGGCTATCTCAATGTAGCTTTTAGAGTGCTTGCATCCCAAGCATGGTTAGCTTATCAAGTAGATAATGAAAAAGGAACAATTGATGTTGCTATAAATGAAAGAAGCTTGACAGCTTTTAGTTTGTTTCCAAAATATAAAGACCTCATTCATTTACTCCAGGTATCAGAAAAATACCACCGCAGAAGATTTGAAAAAGAACCTTTCGAATTGTTGTTTCAAATCATAAAAAAATTCGTCAATAAGTACGATATAGCCGAAGCAAAAAATGAACTTGAGCATGAAGTACAAGAACAAATTCTTAAGCATATCGAGGGCATGATCATAGGGCCAAGTGTTGTGGCTTTAGGGATGTCAGGAATGTTTCACAAATACTTTATGGAATCCTTTTTTAAAGCCGAAGAGTTTCATAAGGATGGTGCCTCTTTCGAAAAGCTATTAGACTTCTTTGTCTACTTGGAGTGGTTCGAAAAGAAAAATGAAACTTATAGATTTACTCCTAAAGGATTGTTTTATGCCAAAAGAGCAACTGCCTATGGAGTGACAGTCTCCTATCTGCCTTTATTTAGAAAAAGTCAGGAATTGCTTTTTGGAAATCCTTCTATCTTAAGAGATACACCCAAAGGATCGCCTGAACTTCATGTCGACAGAGAAATGAATGTTTGGGGTAGTGGAGGTGCACATGGCAGTTACTTTAAAAAAGTTGATGAGATCATTATTGCTTTATTCAACAAACCAATTGAAGAGCAACCTAAAGGTATCGTAGACATGGGTTGTGGAAACGGAGCTTATCTACAACATCTATATGAAGTCATCGAGCAAAGAACTGCTCGAGGTCAAATGCTGGAAGAACATCCCTTGTTTTTAGTTGGTGCGGATTACAATCAAGCCGCCTTAAAAGTGACCAGATCAAATCTAATTTCTGCTAACATTTGGGCCAAAGTCATTTGGGGAGACATCGGTAGGCCAGATCTTTTAGCTGAAGATTTAAAAGTAAATTACAACATAGCTTTAGAAGACTTGCTTAATGTTAGAACCTTTCTAGACCATAATAGAATATGGGAAACACCAAAAAATAGGATTGCTAATCGCAAGAGTAAATCTACTGGAGCTTTTGCGCATCGTGGCCAGCACCTCCTTAATAATGAGGTAGAAGACAATCTCCTCGAACACTTCCAGAAATGGGCCCCTTATGTAAAAAAGTTTGGCTTGCTAGTGATTGAACTTCATACCATAGCACCTGATTTAACCGCCGCTAATTTGGGTCGGACTGCAGCTACCGCCTATGATGCTACCCATGGTTTTTCTGACCAATACATAGTAGAAGTGGAGGTCTTTAAAAAGCTTGCAGAAGAAGCAGGTTTATATCCCGATCCTAAACATTTTGCACGCTTTCCTGACTCAGAGCTTGCTACCGTCAGCATCAATTTATTGAAAGGAAAGTAAAGACGCTTTTCTAATTCCTTACTTTTGAATCAATACTTTACCAGAAAATTCCTTTTCATCTTGTCTTTTTACTTTTATCAAATACAGCCCCGAACTCAGGTCGAAAGTATGAACCTCATTTGCCGATAAGGCTAGTTTTTCTAAAATCAACTTTCCAGCTTCATCATAAATTTTTAGCTCTTTCAAAAGATCAGGAGTTTTAAGGTAAAACAATCCTAAGCTGGGATTCGGAAATAGCTCAATAGCCCCTTCTGCTAATGAGGAGACTCCTACCATGCCCATTACTTCAAAGCTTTGTTCAAAGATGCATCCGAGCGCATCCGTAATGGTGAGGGTATATTCACCAGGTGCTAGCTTCGTAATAAAAGTGCCTATTGCTCCATTGCTCCACTCATAAGTATAGGGAGGTGTGCCTCCCACAACTGATTGTATCTCTATGGAGCCGGTAGCTTGTCCAAGAATTGAAGGGATGATTTGAAAATCACTTATAGCTATTGCTCCATTGCTGATTGGAGTAACTATCGGCCCTAATACAAGCGTACAGCCTCTTGCATCAGTAATGCTCACACTGACCTCTTCTCCTTCTTCAAGTTCGATAGACTGAGTTAATTCGCCTGTGGACCAGAGGTACTCAAAAGGTCCGTCTCCAACTGGATTTGCGGTAAGCAAAAATGGACCTATAAGACATGGTTCCTCAAGCTCCACTAAAATCTCAGCTTGCAATTGGTACAATTCTATTTCAAAAGATTCTGTGGTTTGACAGCCATTAGATGGATCCAATAATTCTATGGTATACACACCAGCTTCCGTTATCTCAACTTCATTATTGCTTGACTGAAATCCATTTGGCCCTGACCAATAAAATTCTGCAAAGTCTATGTTTGAATCAACAATGGCAATGATGGTATCCGTGTTACAATCCAAGTCTTGGCCAATGAGGGTAAGTTCAATAATCGGCAATTCAATGTCTGTATTGATTTCGATGATGATGTTATCACTTGCTGAGCAGCCTGTCAAAACATTTGTCACTGTCAAGGTGTAATTCCCTGGGACCTCCACTAAAGGGTTAAGTGTATTTTCTCCTTCTAGGATCTTGCCTGGAATCATAACTGTCGGATCGGTCACAGTCCACAAGTACATAAATTCTTCTCCTTGTGAAGAAGCACTACCATCCAGTCTTGTTGTATCTGGGATAGTTGTACCTATACAATCAATCACAAAAGGTCCAGCTGTTCCTGCATCCGCAATGGGCAGATCATCATTACAGGTAACTAAAACTTCATCTGTAGCCATGCAGCCATTCTGATTGTTTCTTACCTCCAAAGTATAGTTGCCACATTCAAAAACCGTGAGTAAAGGGGTAGTGCCGATTACCTCGCCTGCTTGATTTTTCCATTGGTAAGAAAAGTCAAGTACATCACCTTCTGTACCAATCAACGCTTCTTGAGATTGACAATTCAGTTCTTTATCTTCTCCTGCATCCGCTAGTGGAAGTTCAAAATCACAAATTACTTCTATGGTGTCTGCCTGAAAACATCCGGTTTCTATGTCTAAAATATTCAAAGCATAAAGGCCGCATTCGTCTACCGTTAAACTAGAAGAATCCTCCATCACAATCAACTCTCCCTTAGTCACATTAGTCCATAAATAAGTGTATTGATCACCCATTGAAAATTCACCTATTGGTTCTAAAGTAGCTCTGTCTTGTTCACAATTTATAAAGGCAAAATCTGGTAAATCTAAAACAGGTAGTTCTCCTTGACAAATGTACTTATACTTCAAGGAGTTGGTACATCCATTACCTTGATCGGTAACTATCAATTCATATTCTCCACAATCCTCGTCTGCTAAACTAATTAATGGGGTATTTGCTTCAAAGCCATTAGGTCCTGTCCAAGCGTAAGTCCAATTGGAAGATGAACCAAAATCGATGCCTATGGATTCTTGCGGAACTTCACAGAATAGGACATTACCATTTCCCAATGGTCCTAAAGGAGGCATGATGTCTTCTTCTATAATAAATTCTACTTGAGTTTCACATCCATTTTCATCAGTCACATACACCGTTCCATTTCCTGGTGTTTGTACCATGATTGAAGAAGTGGTAGCCCCTTCATACCAAGCATACTGATAAACACCTGTTCCTCCTTGTACTGTGCAAATTAATGTCGCACTTGAGTTGTTGCAGTCAATGCTATTGGATATACTTACTGTAGCAATAAGTTCCTCGGGTTGTAAGACTTCAACAGCAACAGTTTTTTCGCAATTATTTGCATCAACAATACCAAGACTGTATGTACCTGCTGAAAGGCTATTTATACTTTCAGTGTTTTGATCATTACTCCATTGATATTGAAATGGTGCAGTCCCTTCGATGATGTTTACTGTAATCGAACCATCCTCAGATTGATAACAGCTTAATGGAGATGCCGACAATTCAAAATCCAACAGGCAACCAAATTCACTTATTGTAACTAAGGAAGAGGTCATACAAGCATTGGCATCAGTGAGTGTTAGAGAATAGGTGCCTGGCATCAAAGCTGTCAAATTAGGATTCGTACTTCCATTAGACCAAGCATATGCATAAGGCTCCGTCCCTCCATTTACAACTGTACTAATGGTGCCATCATTAAAGTTAGCCCCGCTTTCATTAGTTGAGCTTAGACTTAGTGTCAGTTCTTCAGGTTGCATAACTTCTACAGTCTGCACAACTATACAAGCATTGGCATCACTTAAGCTTAGGGTATAAATACCCGCTACTAAATTCGATAAGTTTTCTGTACTAGCACCATTACTCCAATTAAATTCAAAAGGATGAGTTCCTCCTAGGACATTCGTTTGAATGCTAGCATCGTTATTCCCGAAACAATCTAAATTCGTACTTGCTATTTCTAAACTTGGCTCTTGTGCATTTATGACCTCAACACATGTTTCTGATGAGCAGCCACTCATAAAATTCGTGATGGTCAGACAATATGTTCCAGGAGCATTCACTTGAACAACAATGTTGTCAGCACCCGATACGATGTTACCATTACTTGTGGACCAGAGCGCATAAAACGATCCGTCTGCATCATTAGACATTCCTGAAATAGAAATTGGATTAGCACTGCAAGGAAGTACTTCAGGATTAACTATAGATAAATTAGGAACATCAATGTTTTCATTCACAAAAACACAGGCACTACTTAAACATCCATTATTTGGGTCTGTAACTTCTACACAATATTCGCCAGCTTCAGAAACATCCACCGCAAAAACATTTGAACTAAAACCTGAAGGGCCAGTCCAAGAAATCGAAGCATTAGAAAAATCTGAAGGGATAGATAAGCCAACATTTGTTTCGATACAAGTTAAGTCTCCACTTTTGAGAATATCAAAATTAAGAACGTTCAAATCTTCTTCTACAAATACGGACTGCGTATTTGTGCACGCAGTTTCTACATCAGTCAAATTTAAAATGTATTCTCCGGGAGCATTAACAACAACGCTCATTCCTTGCATATAAAAACCATTTGGCCCTGTCCATTCAAAATTTAAATTCTGACTATTAGATGTTGAACTTGATGACAAAAGCACCTGGGCAACATTACAGCTAAGAACTTCAGGAGTAATTATATTAATTTGTGGGGCTTGGTTTTCAATGACTTCTGCTACAGCTGAACTCATGCAGCCATTAGATACATTTGTAATGCTTAGATTATAAAGCCCTGCTGACGTAACAATAAGTTCTGCAGACGTTCCTAGCAAAGCAAATTGTTCATCCCTCCATTCATAGGTGTAGAGATTTCCAGATGATCCATCATCAACAGTTCCGTCCAAAATAATTTCGTTTATCCCACAACCTAAGGCTGCATCTTGAGGAGTAATTTCCGCAATAGGAAGAACCTCGTTGACCAAAACTAATACTTCATCCATGGCAACACAATTATTCATCGGATCAACTCCGGTTAGCAGATAAGTTCCTGGAGCATTTACCTCCACAAAACTTTCGTCAGTTGATCCGACAAAGCTTCCATCTTGTGTCGTCCATTGATAGGTCAAACCAACTTCTGTTAAGCTTGAACCTAGAGTAAGTGAATTGACTTCACAGGTGAGTGTTGCGTCAGGACCAGCATCGACCACTGGAGTAGTTGTATCACTTATGATCGAAAAATCCCTTTCTAATGTGCAGCCATTTGCACCTGTAGCGATTAGGGTGTAATTACCTGCCGTCGAAACTTCTAAAGTATTAGTGCTTGAAACAAGGTTTTGGTTTTGGTCTCGCCAATCAAAAGAGTCATCTATGCCAAAAGTATTTACCATTAAAGAGGTATTGCTTGTTGCGCAATCTAAAATAGTATCTCCTTCTATGCCTACAATACTAGGAAGAACTTTGTCTTCAATTACTTCAACTGTCTCTGAGGCAGTACAACCTGAATCTAAGTTGGTGACTATTATTTCATATTCACCAGGAATACATATTTCGTTTGCATCAACAGGATTTTGCAAAATATCTATCCACTCGTAACTAAGGTTATCCGAAGGATTATTTAACTCTATGTTTAAAGATGTACACTCATTATTACAGTCAAGTAGCAATGGTCCTTGAATATCAAATTGAGGAGCTTGACTATCATCTTCAATTATTATATCCAATGAACTTGTACAATCATTATTATCAGTTACCTGCACAGTATAAGTTCCAGCTTCCTGAATATTAAACTCTTGCATGGAGACGGAACCTGTTGACCAAAGAATGGAGAATGGAGGATAGTCGCCTTGCACACTGATCATTGCTCCACCTGGACCTGAACAGTTTACATTAAATTGTTCTTCGACATTTATTTCTATCTCATCAGGCTGATCGATGATAACCGTTGCTGTACCAGAATTATTACTGCCATCTGTTACGGTAACAGTATAAGTGAAAGCTCCTAGGCCACTAATTGTAGTTCCTTCTTGGCCATCAGACCACTCAATAGTAATAGGAGAAATTTCATCCAAAATTTCTATGGTGGCGCTTCCATCAAAATATCCATAACACGAGGCATCAGTTTTCTCAACGACCATTATTCCAATAGGGCATTGTTGACCTGTTTTACAAGAGACATCCATTTTATAAATCCTACCTGTCGACAATCCGGCTACGTACAGATTTCCCATATTGTCTTCACCAAATGAAGAAATGTTATACGTTGGGTATGAGCCAAAAACTTCTGTATTTATTTGAAAATTCTCATCAAACCAAGTACCCCATAATCTACCAGAACAATAATCTGCATAAAAATAAACCCCAAGATCTGCTAAACCTCCAATTGGGCCTCTATAAACGTATCCTCCAGTTACGGAGCAATGCGTAAATCCTTCGTGATTGTACTCAGTAATTGGTGGTATATAAGTCCCATTACATCCATTGGTGTTGAACGGATTATTCCCTTCATAGCATTTCCACCCGTAGTTTTCTCCTCCGGTACTTAAAGCAGATTGAAAATCAATTTCTTCCCAATTACCTTGACCGACATCGCCAATCCAAAGATCGCCAGTCCTTCTATCGAATGAAAACTTCCATGGATTTCTGAGTCCTATTGCCCAGATTTCATTTAAAGTGTTTCCATTGTTGATGAAAGGGTTAGAATTTGGGACGCTATAAGGATTTCCATTATCTACATCTATTCGCAACATTTTACCCAGTAAAGTCTGTCTATTTTGCGCTCTATTTTCTGGATCATTTGCAGAACCTCCATCACCTAGACCAATGTATAAATAACCATCAGGACCAAACTTTAAACTCCCTCCATTGTGATTAACATAAGGTTGTTCAATCTCCATGATTTGAAATTCAGTATTAGCATTAGACTGGTTAGGGTTATTACTATTTACAGAAAATCTTGAGATGATGCTATCGTCATCATTAGCTATGTAGTGCACATAAAAATAACCATTGGAAGAAAAATTTGGGTGAAAAGCAAGACCAAGAAGACCTTGTTCGCTTTGATTGCCTGCATTGTGTACTCTTCCATCAATGTCTAAAAATGGGGTAGGCAGAACATTACCGTTTGCCGTGATGATTTTTATCCTTCCGCTTCTTTCAACAACAAACAATCGATCATCGCCTGCATGAGCGATATCAATAGGTGAAGAAAAACCAGCAGCATGACTAGAGAAACTTATCTCATAGGGCATTTGTCCAATTAAAGAAAAGGAAGTGAGCAATAAAAAAAATAAGTATGGACTCGAATTGTAGAAGTATGTTCTCATAAGGCTAATTTATACGCTATGAATATAATACTTTCACATTCGAAAAAGCTGCATCAATCGTTCCTTTTCCAGATTAACTCGAGAATTTCCTGATGTTCATCAATTATGCCAGCTACTTTAAGATTATAAATAATGCTGTCTACCATTTTATCACTTACCCAACCATGAATGGCCCATTCAGTACTGTGAAACCATTTTTCAACATCTTCCAATTTTAACTTATGTGTTTCACTAACCAGCTTAATCGTATTTGGGTCATCCATAAATTGATCACATCTATCGTGAATGGTCCGCAGCATTCTTGTTATTTCATCAGGTTTTTCCTTTAAAACCTTATCGGTAGCGGCTATAACAAAGCAAGGCCATGGCGTCAAATACTGGCCTAGCCTTTTTAACTGACCTGAATCTACGAATGGCTTAGTTGTATATTTTTCCCAATAAAAAACATCTGTTTCTAAATTACTTAAAGACTCTAAAGCACCTTCCAAATTCTTAATGACAACAAATTGTTCTTTACGAATACTTTCACCTTTACTATTAGCATCCACGATGGCCATCAAATGGGATCCGGATCCAAATCGACTGATTCCATATTTTTTATTGTAAATATTGTCGTAGGAATTAAGTGAATTTTTTGCTCCGGTGTGGACTCCCCACTTTAGAGGGGTCTTTACGTATTGTGAGATTATTTTGCTAGGGTTTCCGTTTATAATATCTGCTATGATTCCTTCTGTTAGCAAAATGCAAGCATCTACTTCATCATTTCTCAGAGCCTTAGTCATTTGACCGGTCCCCCCTTTAAATGTTGTCCACTCTAAATCAATACCTCTACTTTTAAACCAGCCTTCTTCTATTGCAAGATGAATGGGTAAATTAAAATGTTCGGGTACTCCGCCTAATCGAATTTTTGTATTTTTCATTGGACGTCAAAGGTAATAATTGTTAGAAAAATCAAAACACTTCATTCTTAAATACGTAGACTTTGTCATGCAGCTATACATAATCAATGGTCCAAATTTAAACTTGCTAGGTAAGCGAGAGAAGGATATCTATGGCTCTATTTCTTTTGAGTCTTATTTAAAAGAGCTTAAAAAACATTTCCCAAAGCATAAGATCAAGTATTTCCAATCAAATCACGAAGGAGCAATAATTGACAAGCTTCATGAAATCGGATTTAAAAAAGGTGGGGTAGTATTAAATGCTGGGGCTTATACCCACACCTCAATTGCTTTGGCTGATGCCATCGCAGCCATTACTGTTCCTGTGATTGAAGTTCATATTTCTAATACTGCTAAAAGAGAAGAATTTAGACATAAATCTTTCATATCGTCAAAAGTATTAGGAACCATCACTGGGCTTGGTCTTGATGGCTACCGTCTTGCAATAGAGCACTTAATTAATCTTGGAAAGTAATAAATCGAGCGATTTAGCAATTGATTTGTTGATTTGTTGAAAGGACTCTTCCTTTTTAGATAGGTAGATGTACATCAATTGAAGCTCGATGTTTTTGCTTTGTATCGCTTCTTTCAAAACAGCTTTGTTAGTCCGATATGCTTCCCTTACCTGACGTTTGTATTGATTCCTATTTACAGCTTTAGGAACTGTTTTTTTAGGAACACTTACTGTCATTTTGAGTCCAGAACTTTCTTGGGGTTTAGGTTTTTCGATGTAGTAAACAACCCTTATCGGGTAACAGGAAAATGATTTGCCCTTTTGGAATAGACGATCTATTGCTTTCCTACTCTTGAGCTTTTCAGCTTTGCTTAAGGAAAACAAAGGCATAGTAAAATTTTATCTAGAGAAAGTGATTACTTAACGTACTTTTCGTCAGAAACAGTAAGCTTGTGTCTACCTTTAGCTCTTCTGTTTGCAAGAACTTTTCTTCCATTTTTGGTAGCCATTCTTGAACGGAACCCGTGTTTATTTACTCTTTTTCGCTTAGAAGGTTGAAATGTCCTTTTCATTGTTATTAATTTTGGCCGTTTTATAACGGGATCGCAAAGATAATGAACTTTATAATAAGTTCAAAGATTTTTTATGGAAGGATTCTAAATCTAAAAAAGCCTTTATTTAGGGGCAAATTGATGATAAAATAGCATAAAAAGTGTCTAATATGTCTAAAAAAGCCTTAACCCACTTAAAAAAGCATTGTAAAACATTAAAATCTGCCATAGATTCAGCAGGGAAGCTCGCGCCACCACAGCATTTTACGGGAGATGTTTATTATGACCTCCTTCGTTCGATAGCTTTTCAGCAATTACATGCATCTGCCGCAACAAAAATCTTTGATCGTTTTTTATTGCTCTTTGAAGAAGCTTATCCATATCCCGATCAAATTCTAGCCTTAGAAATTAGTGATTTAAGAGCAGTAGGTTTTTCAAATCAAAAGTCTAATTACATCAAGAACATCGCCCAATTCGCAGTTGAAAAAAACCTAAGCTTAATTAATTGGGACAAAATGGATGATAGAGAAATTATAGAGTTCTTGTGCGTCATTAAAGGGGTAGGTGTCTGGACTGTAGAAATGGTGCTAATGTCGAGTCTACAAAGACCAGACGTGTTTCCTTTAGGAGATTATGGAATCCAACAGGCCATCATAAAATTGTTTGGGCTTGGTGAAATTAAAGGCGCTGCACTAAAGAAAAAAATGGTCGAAATCGCGGAACCTTGGAAGCCATATAGAACACTTGCAAGTAGATACCTATGGTATTGGTTTGATCAAAACAAAAGCTAGCATCAAGTTTCTTAGATGAGTCTTTTTTACTAATTTACGTCTAAAGGAAAAACATTTTATGGATAGAGTGATCGGTAGATTCGAAGGTGCTGAAAAAGGGCCTCTTTTAATAGTCTTTGGAGCCATGCATGGCAATGAACCTGCTGGGGTGAATGCGATGAAATTAATGTTCAAAATGTTGGAGGTAGAACCCATAACCAACCCCAGTTTTGTTTTCAAAGGTAAGCTCGTAGGCTTAATTGGAAACTTAGCAGCTTTTAAACTTGGAACAAGATTTATTGAAAAAGACCTTAACAGACAATTTACATCAGAAAACATCAATCGAGTAAAATCCATACCTGCTGTAGAACTCCAAGCTGAAGACCTTGAATTAAAGGAATTAATAGCTCAAGTAGATAAAGAAATAAGTGCATATGATTATACTAGATTAGTTTTCTTAGATCTGCACACAACTACTGCTTTTGGCGGGATATTTACGATCACAGCAGAAGACGAAGAATCCGAAAGGATTGGCGTAGCACTACACGCTCCTGTAGTCAAGGGCCTCTTGAAAGGAATCAGTGGAACGACCCTTCATTATTTTACCGCTAAAAACTTTAATACCGAAATCTCCGCTGTCACTTTTGAATCCGGTCAGCATAACGAAGACCTATCTGTAAACAGAGCCATTGCCGCCATCACGAATTGTTTACGAACCTTGGAATGCATCAAACCAGAACACGTAGAAAACAGACACGACTCTTTGCTAAATGAATTTTCAAAAGACCTCCCTAAGATTGCAGAACTAATTACTGTTCATCCAATTAAAGAAGGAGATGATTTTGTTATGATGCCGGGTTATAAAAACTTTCAGACCATTAAAAAAGGAGAATTGTTAGCAAAAGATAACAATGGAGAAATTAGAGCGAGTGACTCGGGTTTAATCTTAATGCCCCTGTATCAAAAAAAAGGCGAGGACGGTTTTTTTCTTATTAGAACATTAGAAGCTTTTTAGCTTTTACTTAATTAGTAGATCTATTAGCGATTTCATACTTACAAAAATAATCTCTCTCCCTACTTGTGTGATCACTTCTTCTTCTTCATCGATACTTACTGCATCTTCAACAAAAGCCAACAAATCTTCTTGAGGGAAGTTATCAAAAAATGTCGTTAATCGATCTCTAAACTTTCCTTTTGTAGAAAGAAAAATTTCCCAATTTTCTTCTTCAGTTCTTTCAATTTCTTGAGGAGAAATATTAGGTAAGTCTTCAAAGTCATGCTTACATGCTTTTAAAATAACCATTGCTACATACAAAAGGTGATCTTTCTCAGGGATGGTCAGAATGTCAAAATTTTCTGAAATTAACCAATGATAAATAGCTGCTTGTTCCTCTTCAATGATTTTATAATGCTCTTCTAGGGAGGATGATTCTTGAGCTAGTTGTTCCATTATTTGTTCGATGGTTTTCTCTTTTACCATGCTTTGTTTTAGTTGCTATTTTTATTAGTCAATGATTTCTAATATTTTCAATTCAACTCTTTGGTTTTGCTTTCTTCCTTGCAAAGAATCATTGGAAGCTAGCGGTTTAGTTTTTCCATAGCCTTTAGAATAAATTCTTTTTTGCCTCACCCCATTTTCTACGATATAGTTCATGACGACTTCGGCTCTTTCTTGAGAAAGTTCACTCGCAAATTCGTGAGAACACCATCCATTTGTATGTCCACCAATCTCGACAACAATCCTTTCGTTTTTAAACAGAAAATTAATGATTCTATCTAATTCTGCATAGGAAGCATTTTTTAAGGTGGCTTGATTAGCGTCAAAAAAGATATTGTTCATTGGAATTATTGCTCCAACTTTGAGTGGCACCAACATAACATCCTTCTCAACTTCTTTAAATGTTTTTACTTCATCTATTTCAGACTTTTCACTTTTCAACATTTGCTTTGGCGCTTGTGAAATTTCATTCTCAATTTTTTCTTGTATTAAAGCTTGTTGTTTTTCTTTTAAAGCAATCCTAGTTTCTCTTTCTAATTCTTGTTTGATCTCCGCTGCTAATTCATCTTTAATTTCATCTTCTAATTGACCTTCCATTCTAAACCAAAGGTCAGTTTGTAAATCTTCTTTTTCCGCTTCTGTTAAAACTACTTCTTCTTCTAATTCTTCTTCCCAATTATCAATGATTTGTTCCTTAACTTGTTCCTCTACAGCTTGCATTTCATCGTTTTTCAACTCAAGCTCTAATTCTTTCTTTACATCTTTTCTAATTTGGTCATAGTATTCATCGTAGAGCTCCATCTTAATTTGAGGCACCAACTCTTTGATCAATTCTTCTCTAACCTTTTTTATTTCCTCCACGGTGTATACAGGCTTATCTTCGCTTACGACATTTTCTTCTTCATTTACTGTTTCTTCTTCTACAACTTCTTCTTTTAACTCTTCACTTGGTTTATCTTCTTTATTGTAATGTTTATTGTATTTCTTTTTCATTTCAGCTAATGCTGAATCTTTTGATTTATTTGAAGTCCCTACGGGTTTCTTTGGCTTCGTTGATTTTGAACTTAAAGCTGTCTTTTGCTTTTTATTTGATTTTGGTGCCTTCTCTTGATCTTTGTTGTAATGAAGATTATACTTGTTCATAAGAGCCGCTAATTCTGCATTTTCTGTATTTTCTTTTTCGTCGTTTACGTTCTTAAACACTTCTTTATAGCCATCATCATTTTCTTCTTTTTTAGTTTTTTGTTTTTCGAGTAATATATTTGTCTTTTTTCTTTGCTTGTTTAGTTTTTGAATGTCTCCTTGAACCCTTTCAAGTTTAGCTTGCAGTTTTCTCAATTCCTGGCTCGTGGAATACGAGTCATTGTCTTGATCTAATTCTTCAATTTCGTCATAGCTATTATTTATGTGATCACTTACCGGAAAGTAACCTTCTGCTTCAGCATAAAAACTAACATCCTCTCCTGCTGGTACTACGTACTTAGAATCTCGGCCATTGTTTTGAGACACTTTTTTATTTTTATTAGCATTTAGCTCTTCAAAAAAAACGTCCGCCTCTACTGGTTTTCCAGTTTCCGCATCAATAAATTTTGTGGTTACAATTGTGACAGGTTCTGGCTTTGCAGCTTTAGGAAGTTTAACTCTGTATAGATCTGTATTGTTTATTGAACCTGCAGAAAAATAGGCATAATCTCCTGATGCAGGAATCGAAAAACTTAAGTCGTTGTATTTGGTATTTATTGGCTTTCCTAAATTTTTTGGTTGAGACCAATTTTGCCAAGTTCCATCTAATCTTTTAGCTACAAAAATATCATAGCCCCCATAGCCCATGTGGCCATTACTTGAAAAATAAATAGTCTTATTGTCGGAAGCAAGGAAGACACTGTTTTCTGAAGCGACTGTATTTATTTTTGATCCTAAATTTTTAGGTTTGCTCCAATCGTTTTTTCCTTTTTTAAAAGAAACATACAAATCTCTATCGCCAAAGCCGTTTTCTCGCTCAACCGCCATGAGCAATGTATTGCCATCGTTACTTAAATGATAGTTTACAAATTTGCTGTTGTTGTAATGGTCTTCAATTTTTAACCTTTCTGGCTGGGTCCATGATCTTCCAGATTTTATACTTTTTGAAATAGCGTCCTTTTTTCCTCCCTTGTAATCATTAGCTAAGTATAATTTTTTTCCGGAAGGATCAATTGCTACAACAAAGTTGTGCTTTTCGTTATTGAGAGGAGAACCAATATTCAAGGCTTTGCTCCATTGCTTATCCTTACCTAAATAAGACACCCAAATGTCGTCTTTATCAGAGGTTCCTAAATTTTGAGGATGTTTTTTTCGAGCAAAATATAGAGTGTTTCCATCTGGACTGATCAGTGGCATTCGCTCTGAATAAGGAGAGTTGATCGCTTGGCTTAACTTTTCTATTTTACCAACAGCACTTTGATCAATTTTGATTTGGTCAATTTTCAAATTTACCATTTCTCTAGAATCTGAAATTCCTATGGCATCAATTTGATTAGCACCAATTACATCTTTTGTTTTTAATTCAAGCTTCAGCTCTTTTACTTTGTAAGCAGTCTTAGGGATGCTTTTTCTAAAGACATCTGTTTTTTTTCCAGAAGACTTTGGATCAGCCTCTTCATATACTTTGTGTTTTTTTCCTTGAAGATCAATAAGTGTAATCTTACTAATTGCTCCTGGATTACCCATTTGGTAGATCAAAATTTGCTGAATGCTTCTAGCTTTTTTAAAAGATACATGTATGTGCTCACCTGTATTGGCGCTTTCTTTAGCAGGTGTCCATGCCATGTAATCAAGTTGGTCATCAAAAAATCCATTGGGTACGCCTAAGGCTTGCTTAGCCGAATAATAATCATCTTGATATTCGCTTGAAACACTTACAACCTCATTTGCCCAATAAACCTTTTGGGCAAACCCTAAACAGGGTAGTAGGTACAAAAAACTAAGAATCCAAAAATGCTTCATGCTGCTAGCTCTCAAGCTTTTAATCTGTTTAATAAATGTTCTTTTTTTCTTGTAGAAACTTCGATGATGGTCCCATCAGAAAGTTCAACAAAATTATCTTTTCCTTTTGTAAAAGTTCTTATGTATTTCGTGTTCACTAAATGTGTTTTGTGTAACCTGACAAAGCCTTCTTTCCCTAAAATTTTATCATAGTGCTTTAAAGTCTTCGTCAACATTAAAAAACTACCATCATAAAAATATACATTGGTATAATTTCCTTGCGCCTCACACCTAACGATGTCTTCATAAGATACAAAAGTATAACCTTCCAAAGTTGCCAGTGCTATTTTTTTTAAGCTTCCATTTTTTATCAGATTTTTAAAATAATCTAATTCTAAAGCTCCTTGGCTATTTCCGAATCTGTTTTTAATTTCTTGGCCTGTTTTTATAAGGTCATCAATATCGATTGGCTTTATCAAATAACCATCAGCTTGATGCTTAAAAGCTTGCATTGCATTATCTTCTGATTCCGTAATTAGCACCATTGCACATAAGTCAGATTTATTTTCTTGCAATTGCTCTAACTCTTTTCTTTTCATCGAATCCATACAGGCAAAAATTAAATTTGCCTCACTTAAAGAACCTGATTGTTCTAATTCAGCTGAAGTCTCAAACAATTCTATATTAGTTAAAAAAGGTATGTATTCTTCACATAGACTTTTTAAAGATTTGGAACTCCTGAGGTTATTACCTACTATAACTGCTTGCATATTTATCGCTTTCCTCTTTAAATTTACGAATGCATTTAAATTAAACGCATTAACAAAGCAATTTAGGCGAATAATCTTTAAAATCTTGCATTCATGCTAACAATAAAGTTTCTACCAGCACCAGGCAAAGCAGAGGCAAAGGGTCTATAAAATTTGTCTAAAATATTTTCTAAGCCTACATTCAACGTGAATTTTTCGCCTAGATTAAAGGATGAGTAAACATTTAAAGTAGACCAAGCTAATGAACCTGTATATTGAACATTACCCTTATCATCGTAATCAAATGGGGTAAGGTATAAATTGTCCGCTGTGCCTTCTCTATCTATTGTTCCATCAGACTCAACATCACTTATGCTATAATCTTCTGGTTTTTTAGCTCCATGAAAACGATAAACTCCTTCGATGGAAAATTTCTTGTTTTTATATACAATCCCAATTTCTCCATTTGAAGGAGGAATGTGCGAAAAAGGAACAAGCGTATCTTGAACAAATTCATTTGAAAAAACTACTTCTCCTTTTATTAAGTTAAAACCTCCTTTAATTATAAAGTGATTCTTTGAATTAAATTCAAAATTGGCGGAAAGCCCTCTGATGGTTGCAGTGTCCGCATTAACATTAATTTGAGTATCATATGTATCCTCACCATCCTGAATGGTCGTGTCTCCATTTGGTAATGGACCGTCTCTTCTAACAATTGCATCTCTAAGAGCAGTATTAAACACGGTTGTGCTTATTTTAAACTGTGTTCCTTTGTTTTCTTTTTTATTTAGTTCACCAAAAGATTTAGCAATTGTCAATTCAGAATTGATTGATCTTTCAGGCTTAAGATTTATATTTGGCACTGTTATCTTAAAATTCTTTTCTCTGATTCTTGCGAAGTCATCAATGTTTGGTGAGCGAAATGCTTTTGCAAGATTAGCCTTAAAGTGCCATTTGCTATCTGTTTTGTAGCCAAGTCCAATCCCCCAGGTTAGGTCACTATTGTTCCACTCCAATCCATTATAAAACTGTTCCGGCCATTCTATTTGATTGTCTCTTGCATATTTAGCTTCAAGGAAAGTGTTTGTATACCTAAGCCCTCCTTCGAAGCTAAACTTGTTATCTTTACTTCTGTGTTTATAAATGGCATAAGCTCCTAATGTATTCATCAAACTTACGTCATTGGGATATCTCGTTAGTCCTTCTCTAGTAATTCTATTTTCTCGAATATCAACATTTCTTACTTTAGACCTAACCGTATTAAAGGCAGCATCAAGGCCATAACTTATGTTTGATTTTTCCTCTTGATTAGTAAATTTGGTAAAATCTCCTGTGAATGTCCATACCGAAACATCCTCTTTCCCAACTTCTCTAATTTGATCAGAAAACTTTCTTTTGTTTCTTTCTTCATCAATTTCTTGATAAGACCCTATAATTGTCGCTCTATCATAAAAACCTGTAGGTGATAAAAACCTTCCTTTCAAAGAGGCAAGTAATCTTCTTTGGGGCCCATAATACCATTCTGCATATTTCAATTCATCAGCCATGCTAATTGTATCCAGCAACTTATCGTACCTAGGCACATTAGAAGAAGTAGAGTACTGATAGTTAGCTACGAAATAAACATTCTCTGAAGTTTGCAATTTTACTTTTTGCATAAAGTCGGTCTGACTATATTCTGTAAATCGCTGTACATCGGCATCATTGTTTTCTATGATTTGATCTACTCCGATTCTATCTACAAAAAATGGTCTTAAGCCAAATTCAGGATAATCATCAGGGCGATTATTTCCAGCTTTTAAATTTTGAAAATGTGTATAGGACAAACTTGTTAAGAATGCCCATTTCTTTTTACCGTAGTCAATATCAAAATGCCCCATTCCTTCTCGAGCGGCACTTGAAAATCTTCCTGTTACGTTTACCTTTTGGGTGTGGTCTTCGTCATCATTATAATTAATGGTTGGATCTTTGGATCTAAAATGCACTACTCCACCTAATGCATCACTGCCATAAAACAATGAGCCTGGACCGAAGATAACTTCCATTTGATCCAGCATTGCATTATCAACAGTAATTGCATTTTGTAGATGGCCATTTCTATAGATTGCATTATTTAATCTAACACCATCCACTACCAACAAAACTCTACTGGCTTCGAATCCTCTAATGATTGGACTGCCTCCTCCCATTTGTGTTTTCTGAACAACAATTCCTGCTATTTTTTCTAAAGCATCCGCTGAAGTAGAAGGGTTTTTTATGTCCATTTCTTTCCTGTCGATAGCAATAACATCATAAGGAATTTCTTCAATGGATTCATCTGCTCTGCCTATAGGTTTTCCATAGACAACAATCTCTACATCCAATTCAGTTTCACTTTGCCTAAGTCTAACAATCTTGTTTGATAAGATGATTTGTTTAGTACTTAACTTTAAATCCTCGTAGCCTAAATACGAAATGTTTAAACTGTCTTTATATCCGATGCCTTTGATTTTAACGACACCAAACTGGTCAGAAATACCTGTGACGGAATAATCGTCGTTGTAGATTTGTGCACCTTCGAGAGGGCTAAAATCTTGCTCATCTACCACTTTTACCTCTACATCCAATACAGATTGTGCTTGCAAAGATCCATTAGGATTTACAAAAGAAACAGTAACAATAAAAAGACAAAATGCCTTAATACCTCTAACACTGTATAAGAATCGCAAGAATAACCGGCAATACACTATAAAATCTATGCTTTAGGGAGTTTTATGGTGAAGGTTGTTCCCTCATTTAATATAGATTTTTTTACAAATATCTTGCCAAGGTGATAGGATTCTATTATACGTTTGGCCAAGGAAAGACCGAGGCCCCAGCCTCTTTTTTTAGTTGTGAAGCCAGGTTGAAAAACAGTTTTTAAATCTTTTGAAGGAATTCCCTTCCCTGTATCAGAAATGTCAATATTGACAAAATCTCCTTCTTCAAAAATTTGAGCTGATATTTGACCTACTCCTCCCATGGCATCTAAAGAATTTCTAAGCAAATTTTCTATAACCCAAGCGAAAAGTGGAGGGTTTACTTTTCCATGAAAATCGGGGGTCTCTTCTCCAGGAAATTCAAATACAACTTTTCTTGGAGCTCTCTTTTCCATGTATACTCTACACTTCTCCAGTTCTTCATTGATGTTGATTTTTTCAAGCTTTGGTTCTGATCCAATTTTAGAGAAGCGATCTGCAATTAAATTTAAGCGATCCACATCATTTTCTAATTCATAAACCACATCCATTGTTTCTGCATCATCACCCTTGGTTAGTTTTAAATGCTCAAGCCATGCTATGATTGCAGATATAGGAGTTCCTAACTGATGCGCAGTTTCTTTTGCCATGCCAACCCACACCCTATTTTGTTCAGATTTTCTGGCAGAGCTAAAAGCTAAATACCCAACTCCAATAAATCCAAGCAGTAACAACATTTGGATGATTGGAAAATACTGAAGCAATGTAAGGAGCCTCGATTGTTTGTAATAAATGTACCTATGATATCCTGACCCTTCAATTGGAAGGACTCCACTTTTTTTAATAATCTCTAATTCTTTCTCCAAGTTAGCCCCTTCAGGGAAGTTATTAGACTCAGAAATCTGCCCCGTTTCGTTTACTAGTAATACCGGAATCTTAGTATTAAAGACAATCTCTTGCTCTAAGACGACTTCGTCTAGATTGTTTGTGTCTTCACGCATTAGATTCTTAACTGCCAATGCAAAAGTTTCGGCTTTTTTTCGTTCTCCTTCTTTTAATTTATTAGTTAGGTAGTTAGAATACAAGCCTGAAATAATCATGATGGCTACAGCTGCTATGCTTAAATAAATTTTCCACCTTGATTTTTGTTCATAAAGTTCCATTCTACTTTAATGCTTTAAAAGTTTTGGCTCTTAATTTTGAATTATCTCTGATCGACAAATAATAAAAGTTCATGTCTGCAATATGGTAATTATTTGTCCTTATCAAAAAACTCCCTGGAAATTTTGGCTTTTCGGTCCAAAGAATTCCTTTATATACTTGAGCACTAGCAAGACCTGGAAAATATCCATTTTTAAATTTTGCTAAGACACTCCCTTTATTACGAGATTTTGAAACTTTTACTTCATTTGTCTCCCAACTTATTGGGTTTGTAACTGCAATATCTTCAGAATAAGGGTATTTTTTGGGAAAAGTTCCTTCTCTGTAAGTTCTCCAACTGCAAAAACATGCAGTTTGGTCTGCTTTTGTGCATTCAGGAATATTTATAAAGGCATCATTTTTTACAGGCATTCCAATTAAATAAGCCGCAACAAGCTGATTTAAAACGGATTTCTGATCAAAAAATTCTTTCAACAATCTTTCTGCATGGTTTGTACCTTGACTATGAGCGGCAACAACTATTGGCCTACCTTTGTTTTCGTATTTCAAGTAATACTCAAAAGCCCGTTTTACATCCTTGTAAGCAAAATCTAGGGCCTTCTTTCTGTGTGGTAAACCTTTTTTTGTTTTGTAAATGTCTAAGTGTGCTTGTCTGTAAAATGGCGCATAAACTCTTCCTGTCCCATTAAAAATACTTGCTTGATGAAGAATGGTAGACTTTAATGTTTGTTTGTTTAATTTTTGATCATTTATATCTGCATTCCAACCTTTTCTTTTTTTAGAATAAATAGTAGGATGAACAAAAAACACATCTGCATCTCCTAAGTCCTCTGTTTTTAAATCCTCAGCTGGCACTTGGTCAGAAGGGTCTTCTTTATCAGGATGGGCTGCCCAAAATTTCAGATCATCATAGCTTGGTGCTTCT
Source organism: uncultured Saprospiraceae bacterium (assembly GCA_937941095.1). Lineage (GTDB taxonomy): Bacteria > Bacteroidota > Bacteroidia > Chitinophagales > Saprospiraceae > JALZVN01. The sequence goes on from CALDYJ010000108.1 coordinate 21,064, forward strand.
TGTTCAGTTTGACCGTAACTAAAATAAAGGATGGTAAACATAAATAAAAGAATAAATAAAATTCGGCTCAAGAGTATTTTCATGTTTTGTACTTTGTGCATTATTTGTTTTACAATTCAGTATTAATGAAGGTGTTTTTGAGGGTGTTTTTCTTTTTCCTTTTTGTTTTAATCGTAATTATAGCGTTTAACGTTATCACTTTTAAATCAAAACAGATTAAAAATATTAAACCGCTTGATGCATTAGAAATTCCCCCTCAAGCCGTTGAAAGGTTTTCTTCTTTAATCAAACAAGCTACCGTCTCTAAAAGTACAGATTTTGACAGCCTTGCTTTTAAAGCTCAAGATAGCCTTCTACAAAATTTTTACCCTCTTATTTCAAAAAGACTTGAAAGGAAAACGATTAATGAGTTTAGCCTGGTATACAAATGGAAAGGGAAGGACTCTAATTTAAAACCAATTTTACTAATTGGCCACTTAGATGTAGTTCCTATTGCTTCACAAGATTTAGCCTTGTGGGAAAACCCTCCATTTAGTGGTTTAGTTAAAGATGGCGTCATATGGGGAAGAGGTACCTTGGATGACAAAATCAATGTCGTTGGTGCTCTAGAAGCAGTTAGTATGCTGCTGGAAGAAGAGTTTGTCCCAGCAAGAGACATTTACCTAGCTTTTGGCCATGATGAAGAAATCGGAGGTATTAAAGGAGCAAAGGCCATTGCTCAATATTTTAAGGACCAAGGCCTTTCTTTTGAATATGTTCTTGACGAAGGACTTGTCATTCTTGAAGAAGCTTTAAAAGGACTAAACAAACCTTTAGCCATGATTGGGGTAGCAGAGAAAGGTTTTACGACGCTTGAATTAAAGGTAAACCTAAAAGAAGGTGGGCATTCAGCAATGCCTCCAAAAGAGACTGCAATTGGTCTGCTTTGCAATGCCATTAATAGACTCCAGACCAAACAATTTCCAGCAAAAATAGATGGCGCTGCCAAAGGGCTCTTTAGTTATGCTGGTCCAGAAATGAATTTGCTTTACAAAAGTCTTTTTGCCAATTTATGGCTTACTAAGCGCTTAGTAAAAAATCAACTACTAAATGATCCTACTGCTGCGTCTCTAGTAAGAACAACTACCGCTCCTACAATTTTTAATAGTGGCCTCAAAGAGAATGTAATGCCTTCTGAAGCCACCGCTAAAATCAATTTTAGAATCATCCCTGGCGAATCTATTGAAAGCGTTTTAAAAAGAGTAAAAAAAATCATTAACCAGCCTTTAATCAAAGTTTCTTTGCTTGAAGACTTTTCTAGTAATCCTTCTAAAATTTCTTCCACAGAATCTTTTGGTTATAGGGTCTTACAAAGAACGGTACAACAGATTTTTCCTGAGGTAATAATTTCACCTGGCTTAGTCATTGCAGCAACAGATGCAAGACATTACGAAGAAGTATCTGACAACATTTATCGCTTCACTCCAATTGTAATTGATCGGTCAGATCTAAAAGGCATCCATGGAAATAACGAACACATTAGCGTTGATAATTTTGAAAATGCGCTGAGGTTTTACAAACAACTTTTAATCAACAGTTGCCAATAATTTATTTTTTGGTGTTTTTGAGGTTCCAATTACTTAAATCCGAATTGTTTATCGCATCTTCTAATAAGGCTGGAAACTGATCTGGGCTACACGCAAAACTTTTTATACTCATGTTAGCTAGTTTTTTAGCCACTGATTCATCGTAGGAGGGAGTCCCTTTGTCAGATAAGGCAAGTAAGCAAATTACATTTACCCCACTTCTTTTAATGGCTTGAAATTTTTTCAACATATCGTATTCACTTGCCCCTTCATACAGGTCAGAGATTACAAACAAGATGGTCTCCTTAGGAATAGAGATCATTTTTTCCACATAATTTAAGGCTCCTCCTATGTCTGTCCCGCCGCCTAATTGAGCTCCAAACAACAATTCTACGGGGTCATGTAAAAGCTCCGTCAAATCTAATTGAGCTGTATCAAAAACAACAAGTTGCGTCTTTATGGTTTGTACCGACCCTAAAATGGAACCAAAAACACCTGAATAAACCAATGAGTCATTCATCGATTGACTTTGGTCTACGAGCAAAACTATATGCTTTAGCGCTTTTCCTTTTTTTCCAAAATCAATAAACACATCTGGTATAATAGTCTTTAATTCTTTATTGTAGTTTTTGAGATTTTTTAGAATGGTTCGGTGCCAATCAATTTCTTTTGGTTTTTTCCTTTTTCTTCTATTGTGCTTATTGAGGGCTCCGTAAATAGCATTCTTTGTTGGATACTTTAATTTTTTCTCTATTTCGTCAACTACTTTTTTAACAACCAGTCTTGCGGTCTCTTTGGTCTTTTCTGGGATTATTTTATTTAAAGACAAAATCGTATTCACCAAATTGATGTCAGGCTCAAAGGAATCCAAGAGTTCCGGCTCTAGTAAAAGCTCTTCCATTCCGAGATTTTCCATGGCGTCTTTCTGCATGACCTGGACAATTGATTTAGGAAAATATTTTCTAATATCCCCCAACCAACGATTTACATTTGGTGAAGAAGAACCTAATCCTCCTTGTTTATCAGAATCGTATAAAGCCTCCATTATAGCTTCCATTTCAACAAACTCTTCTTCAAGAGGAACTTTGTTTTCTTCATCTGAATCAGCTCCTAGTATGAGCTTCCATTTCTTTTTTCTTTCTTCCATTTTGAATAGCCGAAATTTAAGACAAATATCTGTCGTTATTCAGATACCAAAGATTTTTTTGGTTACTTGCAGACTATATCATAGCCAATTTTACCATTTAATCTTAATAAATAGTGAGCAGGAGGAATCCATCCATATTTGAAGGTTTAGATTGGGTAGCTTTTTCGCTATACCTAAGCTTAGCCTTAGTTGGTTGGTTAATGATCTATACTGTCGGCTATGGCTCTGGTTATTCTGAGAGTCGTTTTGACTTTTTATTTAAAACCTCAGTAGGTAAACAAAGTTTTTTTCTGTTTTTTTCATTGGTCATTATGTTCTTAGTCTTTGTAATGGAATGGAAATTTTGGAGAACTTTTGCTTTTCCTATTTATGGCTTTTGCATGTTTTTGCTTTTACTTGTTTTAGTTTTTGGAACAAGTATTAAGGGAGCTACTTCATGGTTTAGTTTGCCAGGAGGCTTCACTTTACAACCCTCAGAGTTTGCAAAGTTTGGTACTTGCATCGGTCTAGCTTCTTACCTCAGTACCTATAGTACTGATTTAAGAAAACTAAATGCTCAATTTATTGCATTAGGTATTATCACTCTTCCCGTTAGTCTTATCTTGCTGCAACCAGATGCAGGGTCTGCATTAGTTTTCTTCTCGTTTTTCATCATTCTATTTAGACAAGGGCTTCCTGCGGCACCATATGTGATTGGGATCGTCTTGTTTGGATTATTTGTATGCACATTAATTTTTTCTGCATCCATTACCTTACTCATTTTCCTTTTACTCCTCATTTTATTATTAGTATACAATTTAGCTTTCGTTGAGCTTTATCACCTTTTAACTTTTTTGTTAATTAGCATCTTGCTGGTATTGGCCTTGTTTGAAGGCTATGTTTTTGGTTCATTAATCTTTGCTTCTGTTTGTTTAATTGGTTTAAGTATTTACCATTGGTTAAATCGCCAACCCGAACTTGGAATAAACGCAGCGCTCAGTTCAATCATTGGGATAGCTTTTGTTGGTTCTATAAATTATGCTTTTTATAATATTCTCAAACCTCATCAACAAGACAGGTTGAATGTTTGGCTAAACCCAGACAAATGTGACCCTCAAGGTTCTTTATATAATGTATTACAATCTAAGTTAGCTATTGGATCAGGAGGTGTGGCTGGAAAAGGTTTCTTACAAGGGACTTTAACCAAGTTGAATTATGTCCCTGAGCAATCTACTGATTTTATATTTTGCACCATTGGTGAGGAACAAGGGCTTATAGGAAGTACTGCCATCATTTTACTATTTGCAATTTTTATTTTGCGATTAATTACAATGGCCGAAAGACAAAAAAGTGATTTTTCAAGAATATATATTTATGGCTTAGCTGGATTAATTTTTATGCACTTCTTTGTGAATATCGGTATGACGATGGGACTTGTTCCAATCATAGGTATTCCTTTACCATTCATTTCATATGGAGGTTCTTCCATGCTCGGTTTTTCATTAATGGTAGCCATTGCTTTAAAAATGGACAGCAATAGATATAGCGTATAATATGAATTTTAAATTAAACATATCGGATCCCAATACTTCGGCAAGAACCGGTACTATTACAACGGATCATGGTGAAATCAAAACTCCTATTTTTATGCCAGTCGGCACACTTGGAACGGTTAAAGGGATTTTGCAAGCAGATCTTCACACTCAAGTTAAAGCCGAAATCATTTTAGGGAACACTTATCATTTATATTTAAAACCTGGAACTGATATTTTAGAAGGAGCGGGTGGGCTTCATAAGTTTATGAATTGGACTAAACCAATTTTAACAGATAGTGGAGGGTATCAAGTTTATTCTTTAGGAGCGATGAGGTCAATTAAGGAAGAAGGTGTAACCTTCCGATCCCACATAGATGGATCTAAACATTTTTTCAGCCCTGAAAGAGCTATTGATATACAAAAAAGCATTGGCGGGGACTTTATCATGGCATTTGATGAATGTACTCCTTACCCATGTGAATACAATTATGCTAAAAGGTCTCTCGGTTTAACCCATCGATGGCTTAAGCGATGTATAAAGCATTTTAACAACAACAAACCCCTTTATGATTATAATCAAACACTGATTCCTATTGTGCAAGGCAGTGTATACTCAGATCTTAGGAAAGATTCTGCTAAATTTATTTCGGATCAAGACATGCCTGCAAATGCAATAGGTGGGCTTTCAGTTGGTGAACCTGCAGAAGAATTATATGCAATGACAGCTGAGGTATGCAACATTTTACCCCAAAACAAGCCACGTTATCTGATGGGAGTAGGAACTCCAGACAATATATTAGAATGCATCAGCTTAGGAATTGATATGTTTGATTGTGTTTTGCCTAGTAGAAATGCTCGACATGGTTTAATATATACCAGAAATGGAATTATGAACATGAAGAATGCTAAGTGGAAATCTGATTATAGTCCTTTAGATGAAGGAGGTCCTTGTGATGTAAGTAACTTCTATAGCAAATCTTATGTTAGACATTTATTCCATTGTGGGGAATTATTAGCTGGCCAAATTGCAAGTATCCACAATCTGAGTTTTTATTTATGGCTAGTGAATGAAGCAAGAGCTAAAATTGAATCCGGAGACTTTTTAACTTGGAAAAATAATATGACAAAAAAGCTTAAGACCCGTTTATAAATGTTGAAAAAATTAGATAGATATATCTTAAAAAAGTACTTAACTACTTTTTTGTTTACTGTTTTGATCGTAAGCATCATTGCCGTTGTCATTGATTTAAGTGACAAAGTGGAAAAGTTTATTGAAAAAGATTGCACGAAAACAGAAATCATTTTTGATTACTACTTAAATTTTATTCCTTACATCAATAGTCTATTAATTCCTCTTTACGCCTTAATAGCTGTCATTTTCTTTACCTCTAGATTAGCAGCAAATTCTGAATTTATATCAATTCTAAATGCCGGAGTGCCTTACAAAAGGATTATGCGCCCTTATTTAATTGCTGCCGGTTTAATCACAATAGTTCAGTTGATTGGTAATCATTATTTCATTCCTAAGGCCAACAAAACCAGATTAGATTTTGAACATGCTTACATATGGACAACAAATGACAAAATGAAAAAGAGAGACATCCATATGTTTATCTCTCCTGACACAAAAATTTACATCCGCCTGTACAAAAAGAAAGAAAAATATGCTACAGATTTTAGAATGGAAACTTTTGAAAATGGAAATTTGTCAAAATACTTGAAAGCTAAAAAAGCTAAATGGATTGGCCCTCCAAATAATTGGCAATTGGTCGATTATGAAACTCGCACTTTCAATGGAATCAAGGAAACTTTTGTGGTAGGTAAAGGTGCAAAAATCGATACCGTTCTCGCGATAACACCTTCTGATTTTGTCAGGTATAAAAGACAAATGGAGATGATGTCCACCAAAGAGCTAACGGCATTTGTAAATCAAGAAAAAGCAAGAGGTCTTGGAAATACTAAAGGTTATGAGGTCGAAATATATCAAAGAACTGCCGAACCTATAACCACAATTATCTTAACACTGATTGGTCTCGCTTTAGCTTCCAGAAAAGTAAGGGGTGGGCTAGGGCTCAATCTTGCCTTGGGATTAGCTATTGGAGCGATTTATTTCTTTTTACAAAAACTATCAGAGACCTTTTCTACAAATTTGGATCTTCCTGCTTTATTGAGTGTATGGACTCCGAATCTGTTTTTTGGCGCTATCGCAATCTACCTTTTGTTTAAAGCTCAAAAATAACGCATTTTCATAAGTGCTTGATTTTCAGTAGTACAAACCTAAACAGAGCAATGTTCTTTCAGTAATTACTGAAAGAACATTGCTATTAACACATATTCTTTTCAGCGTAAATTGCTATTTATCAAGGCTTTCTGCTGTTCTTTAGTGTTTTCCTTGGTTTTTCCTTCTTTTTTGTTTAACAAAACTTTGATTTTGTTTAACGAGTTCGTAACTTTGGATTAAACCAAAGAATTATGTCAACAATAGAATTCTATAACAAGTTTACTGCGCTAAATGCCATCATGCATTCATTTGCTTACAAGCTCACCAAAAACGTTGAAGACTCAAGAGACTTGTTTCAAGAAACAATGTTTAGAGCATTAAAAAACAAAGACAAATTCAGAGCAGGAACCAACTTCAAAGCTTGGATGCTTACTATAATGAAAAACATTTTCATTAATGATTACAGAAAAAAAATGAAGGCTAACACCATCATGGACTCTACCGATAACAATTACTACATTAATTCAGGCAAAAACAGCATTAATAACCTGGGAGAATCCAATATCATGTTTGATGAACTCACCAAAATGGTTGAAGAGCTATCTGATGACATCAAGATTCCGTTCCTAATGCATTACAAAGGCTACAAATACCAAGAAATTGCAGAGCATCTTGATTTGCCTTTAGGTACAGTAAAAAGCCGAATATTTTTTGCCAGAAAGGAATTGAAATCAAAAATTGAAAAGCGCTATTCAAGTTTAAATGACGCAAGGGCTTTTGCTTTCTCCAAAAATTAATCTGCTCGAATTCATACCTTTAGATTCTTTATGAAAAAATCTAAAGCATTTCATTCAGCCTTGCTCAATTGGTACAACCCAGCGGAGAGACCCCTTCCTTGGAAAGGAATAAAAAATCCTTACAAGATTTGGGTTAGTGAAATAATTCTTCAACAAACAAGAGCCGAACAAGCCATTCCATATTATCATAATTTCATAGCTGCTTTCCCTAATGTTGAAGCGCTTGCGAAGGCTCCCTTAGACAAGGTTCTAAAAACATGGGAAGGTTTGGGGTATTATTCAAGAGCTAGAAATATGCACGCTGCTGCTTCCGATATAACAAGCAAGCACAAAGGTAAACTACCTGCTTCTTATTCACAATTACTTAACCTTAAAGGCATTGGGCCATATACAGCTGCAGCCATTGCTTCTTTTGCTTTTGACCTGCCGCACGCAGTGCTCGATGGGAATGTCTACAGAGTTTTATCAAGGTATTTTAACATTGCATCTCCAATCAATGAATCAAAATCTAAAAAAGAATTTCTTAATTATTTAAACAAGGTATTCGCGCCAAAAAAAGCTGCTTTATTCAACCAAGCAATAATGGATTTTGGCGCCACCGTGTGCACACCCAAAAAACCATTTTGCAGCACTTGTCCATTTTCAAATGATTGCCTTGCCCTTAAATTAGGACAGGTAAATGAACTGCCTAAAAAAACGAAAAAGCACGTAAAAAAGGATCGTTATTTTCATTATCTATTGGTTCAAAACAAGGAAGAACTTTTAATTCAAAAAAGAACCGGTAAAGACATATGGCAAGGTCTTTTTCAACTTCCTCTCATTGAAACTTCTCTTGATGCACACACTGATTACCTTGAAGCTTCTTTTCAGAAGCAGTTTAAAACCAAGACCCTTATAAAACTTTCAAAACTGGAAGAAAGGACAAGTGTTTTAAGTCACCAAAACATAAGAACTGTCTTTTGGCAAGCTGAATTAGACAGAAAACCAAAGCATTCTTTAAGAGAAGCGCTTTGGATTAAGAAAAATGATTTGAGTACCTTTGCCTTTCCCAAAATGTTTGATTTGTTTTTCAAACAATTTTCATTAATTTAGAATGATATAAATAGTAGAATTATTATGGTTAATAAAGTGACATTGATCGGCAACTTAGGAAGAGATGTAGAAATGAGGCGTCTTGAAAATGGAAGTGCTGTGGCAAAATTTTCTGTAGCTACTAATGAATCCTATAAAGATAAAAATAACGAATGGCAAACTTTAACCGAGTGGCATGATGTTATTTGTTGGAGAGCATTAGCCGAACGAGCAGAGTCTCAATTGAGCAAGGGCAAGCTAGTTTACATTGAAGGAAAGCTCACTCATCGTAAATTTAAAGACAAAGAGGGCATAGATCGTTATAAAACAGAAGTTGTTGCTGGGACTTTTAGATTACTAGAAAGAAGAGAGGCTCAAAATTTTGCAGATGGCCAAAGACAGGAAAACAATGCCGTTCCTAGTCCAAAAACCACTCAAAACGAGCTCAAACAAGCAGAAGATGGTGATGATCTTCCGTTTTAGGCAAGATTTTAGCTGCAACTTAATTATAAACTAATTCGTTTTAGATTTTAACTAACATAGTGATATTTGGAACCTGAACCCGATAGTCCGGATTTATTTTACTCCTGCATATTTGCATTTCTACCCTTAACTGTATTCACAACAGCGACTACAGTACTTCTTTTCGTATTGATTTTCTTGATTTTTTGTTCTGCTGTGATTTCAAGTTCAGAAGTAGCCTATTTCTCCTTAGGTCCAGCTGACATCAAAGCTTTAAAAACCGAAGACAACGAGAAAACTTCCAAAAGAATCCTTTCTCTTTTAAGCAATCGAAAGTATTTACTTGCGACTATTTTAATTGGAAACAACTTGATCAATGTTGCCATTATTTTGGTTTCTGAAAATTTAGTGAATAAATTTTTTCCGGAAAGTTTTTTTACAAAAGCAGGAATGAGCCTTGCTAGTTTGCCTGTGCTCGATTTTTTTACTGCTGGTACTTGGTCTGGCTTCGTTGACATTATTATTACTGTTGGTCTTGTCACTTTTATTCTTGTTTTATTCGGAGAGGTAACGCCAAAAGTTTATGCTAAGATCAATAACATGAGCATAGCCAAAAAAACAAGTCGTTTATTGACCATCCTAGGTAGTTTGTTTTACCCTTTAAGTGGAGTGCTTGTGAACGGAACAGACTTTATAGAAAAAAGGCTTTTGTCTAAATCTAAAAACTCTACTACTTCGATGGAAGAGTTTGATGAAGCAATAGCTTTAGCCGTTGGCGATGAAAAACTTGCTGAAGAAGATAAAGGCATACTAAAAGGCATCATAAAATTTGGAGATGTTCCTGTTAAACAAGTTATGAAATCCCGGGTTGATGTTGTCGCTGTTGATTTTAGAGAAAAATACATCGATCTGTTACGAGTAATCAACGATTCTGGTTATTCTAGAATCCCGGTAATCGATGAAGAATTTGACAATGTAACAGGGATCCTATACGTAAAAGACTTACTCGGTCATTTAGAAAAAGGAAATGAATTTGAATGGCAAGAACTGATTCGAACAAATGTTTTTTATGTTCCTGAAGCTAAAAAGTTGGATGATCTTTTGAAAGAGTTTCAAACTCAAAAACAACATATGGCTATTGTTGTTGATGAATATGGTGGTTCTGCGGGCATCGTCACCTTAGAAGATGTCTTGGAAGAAATCATTGGTGACATCAAGGATGAGTTTGATCAGGATTCAGAAGTAGAATACAGAAAAGTAGATCATCGTAATTATGTTTTTGAAGGGAAAACATTACTGAATGATGTCTTCAGAATAATTGGTGCTACTGCTGAAAAATTTGATGGAATCAGAGGTGATGCCGATTCACTTGCAGGCTTGGTTCTTGAAATTGTAGGTACGATTCCAAAATCGGGAGAGGTCTTTGAATTTTCTGGATATAATTTTAAAATTGTCACTGTTAATAAAAAGCGAATAGAGCAGATTTTAATCACTTTACCAGACACTACTGATGAATAAACTTCTCCTTGCTATTTCAATTATGTTCTTTTTTGCTTGTTCTGACAATGACATCTTATTAAGTCCTAAACCAAGAGCTTATCCTAAAATCGAATTCCCTGATCGCAAGCTAAGGGCATTCGATACAGATTTCTGTCCTTTTTCTTTTCAGTATCCTGACTACAACAAGTTAATTAAAGACACCCTTTTCTTTAACCGATTGCCCGAAAACGAATGTTGGTTTGATTTAAATTGTACTCACTTGAATTCCTTTTTGCATTGCAGTTATTACCCTATTGATGCTAGCAATACGCTTGACAAAATGATCACTGATGCTTTTACACTTTCTAACAAACACAACATTAAAGCGAATTACATTGACGAGTTCCCTATCAAAAAAGAAGGTGATGTCTATGGATACATTTTTGACATTGAGGGAGACGTTGCATCGCCGTTTCAATTTTATTTAACGGATAGTACACAACATTTTTTACGTGGATCATTGTACATAAAAGCAAAAGCCAGACCTGATAGTCTGGCTCCTGTTTTTGATTTTTTAAAAGAAGACATCATGAAGATGATTGATACTTTTAAATGGGAAAAGTAACTCCCTTTTTATCATAAACGGAATGAATTACTTCCCTGCTTTTACAGGCTTACCCGCTTCTTCTGCATTATCAGAAGGCATATCTTCTGCATTTTCTCTTTGACCGACACCTGTTATTTTTTGCTTAATCAAGCCTTCAACTTCTTTTGCGAGCTCAGGGTTGTCTAAGAAAAACTGTTTCGCTGCTTCTCTTCCTTGAGCAATTTTTGCTCCTCCATAGCTATACCAGGATCCACTTTTTTGCACGATCTCGTGCTCAACACCTATGTCTACTGTTTCGCCAGCTTTGGAAATTCCTTCTCCGTACATTATATCAAACTCTGCAATTCTAAATGGTGGCGCAAGTTTGTTTTTGACAACTTTGACCTTCACATGATTGCCCATTACATTCCCTTCTTTGTCTTTTATTGCTGCTCCTGATCTTCTTATGTCTAATCTGATGGATGCATAAAACTTTAAAGCATTTCCTCCGGTAGTTGTTTCTGGATTACCGAACATTACCCCAATCTTTTCTCTTAGCTGATTGATGAACACACAACAACATCCAGTCTTTCCAATCGCTCCAGTAAGTTTTCTCATGGCTTGAGACATCAGTCTAGCTTGGAGTCCCATTTTAGAATCTCCCATTTCTCCTTCTATCTCTGCTCTTGGAACTAATGCTGCTACAGAATCAATTACGATGATGTCAATTGCACTCGACCTGATTAAATTTTCTGCAATTTCTAAAGCTTGTTCTCCATTGTCAGGCTGAGAAATCAATAAATTTTCTGTGTCTACTCCTAATGCTTCAGCGTAAGAACGGTCAAATGCGTGTTCTGCATCTATGAACGCTGCTATACCTCCTTGTTTCTGGCAAGAAGCAATCGCGTGAATAGCGAGAGTTGTTTTACCAGAAGATTCTGGTCCATAAATTTCTATGACCCTCCCTCTAGGTAAGCCATTTATTCCTAAGGCTATATCTAAGCCTAAAGAGCCTGTTGAAATAGATTCAACATCGATGATTTTTTTATCACCTAATTTCATTACAACACCTTTTCCGTAAGACTTTTCTAGCCTATCTACGGTAAGCTTAAGTGCTTTTAGCTTTTCGTCTCTTTCTTTTGACATGAACTTTTAGTTTAATTTGATTTAAGATTTAGTTTTCAAACTTTTTGTTTTATATATACACAAATATAAATAATTTGTTTCCTAATTCAAATTAAATTTGTTACTAATGTTTAATTTTCTTACTTGACATAAAAAAACCCACTGCTGAATAACAGCAGTGGGCATTTTTTTTTGTTTATCAAAGACTAAGCTATAACTGGTGATTGAGCACTATACTTCAATATCTTGTTCAAACAATTTGTTGAAGGGCTAAATGTCGCTTTTGGAAGTGCTTTGTAAGCTTCATAGATCTCTATGTACGCTTCTTTCAACATCCAATCTTCAGAAAGTGCCTTTTTTATAGCAGCTTTTTCGACAGTTGTAGATTCTTTGTAAACAAACCTTAAAAGGTCATTTTGTGTAAAGACTTGCTTCATGCAGTGATATTTGGTTATAAATAATATACCCTATAAACCACCTGCCATCTATTTTTATTGTCTAGGCAATTAAGTATTATTCAACCCGGTGCCACTTTTGGGAGCGCCCTAAAGCTGAAATCCCTATATATCCCCTCAAAACAAGTGTATCATTTCCTTCCATCCAAATGCTACATTTGTATTCTTTTCCATTTTCAGGATCTAAAATTTTTCCATAACTCCAATAATCCTTATAGACTTGAAGGTCTTTTAAAATTTGCATTCCTTTAATCTTTTGGCCTTTTTTCTCCCCTTTACAATTAGTACACTTCGTGTCTTCAGGCTCTAACAATAGCTTCATCACTGTTCCATAATACTTATTGTCTTCTTTTTTTATGATTTCAACATGGGATTTTGCTTCTCCTGTTACGTCATCTATTGTCTTCCACAATCCACTTATGTCAGCTTGGCCATTTGCCGAAAGGCATAAAGAAAGAAACATCAAGATTAAAATTACTTTATTCATCTTATTAATTTTTATTTGCAAGTTGACCACATGCTGCATCTATGTCTTTACCTCTGCTTCTTCTCAGCGTAACCATGGTTCCCTTGTCTCTTAAACGTTTAGCAAAGATATTGATTTTATCTTCATCTGATTTTACATAAGATACATTGTCTATGGGATTGTATTCTATAATGTTAACCGTTACTGGAAAAATAGAACACAATTTGCTCAATTGATCTGCATCATCGAGACCGTCATTGAAATGTTGAAAAGCTATGTACTCGTAGCTTATTTTTGTATGATTAATTTGATGGAAATACTTTAGTGCCTCCATCAAGGACGCCAGGTCGTTTTGATCGTTGATTGGCATGATTTCACTTCTCTTAATATCATCAGCAGCATGCAACGACAATGCTAAATTTATCTTGAGGCCTTCTTCTGCTAACTTGTAAATCATTTTTGATATCCCTACTGTACTTACCGTTATTCTTCTCGGTGACATCCCTAATCCTTCTTCCGAACTTATTTTCCTTATGCTTCCGATCATGTTTTTGTAATTAAGCAAAGGTTCTCCCATGCCCATATAAACAATATTGGTTAAGCCAAAACCAAATACCTTTTGACATTCTCTGTCAACAGCAACCACCTGATCATAAATTTCTGAGACTTCTAAATTGCGCATTCTTTTCATTTGACCGGTTGCACAAAATTTACAACTCAAGCTACAGCCTACTTGAGAACTGACGCATACCGTAAAGCGCTTATCTTTTTCAACTGGTATCAAGACTGACTCTATCAGGTTACCATCTTGGAGCTTAAACCTAAACTTAATTGTTCCATCTATGCTTCTCTGTATTTTGTCGGCAACTATCCCTTCTAGAAAAAAGACTTCTTCGAGTTGCGACCTAAAGGAAACAGAAAGATTGGTCATCTCTTCAAAAGAACAAGCGCCTTTTTTCCACAACCACTCATAAATTTGTTTAGCTCTAAATTTCTTTTGCCCGAGAGCTTCAACCTCTTTTATAAGTTCTTCTTTGTCTAATTTTCTAATGTTAATCTTATCCAATCTATTCTTTATTTTTACTGTCCATCCAAATGGTAACTGGCCCATCATTTATTAAAGACACCTTCATGTCTGCTCCAAATATCCCTGTTCCAATTTTTTTACCAAGCTCATATTCCATTTGAGTTATAAAGGCTTCATACAAAGGTATTGCGATTTCTGGTTTTGCAGCACGAATATAGCTTGGCCGGTTCCCTTTTTTAGTACTCGCATGCAATGTGAACTGGCTAACAAGTAAAATTTCTCCATTTATATCTGAAACAGATTTATTCATGACCCCTTTCTCATCATTGAATACCCTTAGTTTACATAGTTTTCTAGTAAGCCATTCTATGTCCTCTTTTTTGTCTTCATTAGTTATACCTAGTAAAACCAAGAGCCCTTTCTCTACACTTGACTTGATTTTACCTTCAATTTCTACTGAAGCCTCCTTTACTCTTTGTATCAGTACTCTCATCCTTAGTTATTAACATTGAAATGGTGAATTAGTGTTTGTTTACCTTAGGTTTATCAACACTAATTTAAGTGTAATCAAATAACGAATGCTTATCCCCAGCTAAAAAGCAGGTAATGTTAATAAATTTGAGTTAAAGAGCTGTTAGTTTAGACTCAATAAGAAGAATAGATACTAACGTTGACTTATCAACACTCCTAAATGTTAAAATGTTGATAAATGGATTAGTTTTTTGACAATCAGTGTTTTAGTTGCACAATAGCTGTGTGGATAACTAGGGGTGCCCATGTTAGTAACTACAATCCAAACCTATTTGCCTCTTAATTTTCCACTTACTAACACCACTGATGATGATGATAGATATTTATTTTTTAAAAAATCATAGTCATTATAGATATGACAGAAATGTGAATAAACTAAATAAACAAAATTTCAAAAAAATTATTACCATGTTGTAAATTGACATCAAATGAAAAAGACTGAAAACGAGATTAATAAGCAAGTCAGGATTTGGCTCTTCATTGGAGTCGTCTTAGTATTCGTTCAAGTCATCATTGGAGGTGTTACAAGATTAACAGATTCGGGTTTGTCGATTACAGAGTGGGAAGTAATAGCCGGCACTTTACCTCCTCTCAATGAAAGTGATTGGAATGTAGCATTTGACAAATACAAAGTTTCAGCCTCAAAACAATTTGAAGCGCTTCATGCTGACATGAGCCTAAGCGATTTTAAGTTTATTTATTTTTGGGAATGGTTTCATCGTTTGTGGGCGAGAATGATGGGCTTTATTTTTGCTATCCCTTTCGTATATTTTTTAATTAAAAAATTCTTGCCTTCTTGGCTTTTAGCTAGACTTGGAGTTGTCATCTTACTTGCTGCCTCGGTTGCTGTCTTTGGATGGGTAATGGTTGCTAGTGGATTAAATGACGATAAGCGGACTTGGGTTAGTGCTTATAAATTATTGACGCATTTAATGTTGGCTACTTTTCTTTTCGGTTATTTATTTTGGACATGGTTGAAAGCAAGTTATCCTGAAAAAGCGCATAAGAGTAATTCTTCAATATTGAAAATTTCTTCTTGGATTATTATAGTCCTATTACTTCAAATTGCTTTTGGGGCATTAATGGCAGGAATGAGAGCTGGACTCATCCATCCATATTTTCCAATGTTTATAAAGTTTGATTTATTGATCTCAAGTCTTTCACCGAGTGATGGTGGAGTTGCAGAAAACTTAATCAATTATGAAGAAGGAATTTTCATGAAAGGAGTAGTGCAAATATTACATAGAATTACAGCTTATTTGCTTAGTGGACTTATAATATGGGAATTTTTTAAAATTAAGAGGATTGGCGGCTCAGGACTACAAGTTATCAACACTACAATGTTAGTAATGTTGATAAGTCAGTTTACACTCGGAGTTTTGACCATTATAAATTGTTTTGGTAAGGTTCCATTACTTTATGGTGTGCTGCATCAAGCAGGAGCACTCATTCTTTTCGCGATTGTTTTAACTATGAACTATAAACTACGAAGGGTTTAATGTTTTTATGTTTATTTGTAAGATATTGTGCTAAAAGCTTCTAAAAGGATATGGAATATCAAATTAAAGAGGAGAGTAATTTTAAATACATTGAATCTAATGGACCTGGAGATAATATTCTTTTACTCCATGGATTATTTGGAGCCTTGAGTAATTTTCATGGTATCATAAAACACTTTTCTTCGAACTATAATGTAGTGGTTCCTATTCTCCCAATTTTTGAAATGCCAATAAGAGAAGTCTCTTTAGAAGGCCTCTTAAACCATGTTAACGCTTTTGTGCAGTTTAAAGAGTACAAACAGGTACATGTAATGGGAAATTCCTTAGGAGGGCATCTAGCGCTCTTATATGCCCTTTTAGATCCATCCATGATAAGTTCGGTTGCTTTAACAGGGAGTTCTGGTCTTTTTGAATCCGGCATGGGTTCCACATTTCCAAAGAGAGGAGACTATGATTACATAAAAAAGAAAACAGGGGAGACTTTTTATGATCCTAATGTTGCTACTAAAGAATTAGTAGATGAAGTTTTTGACATTGTTAACGATCGCAATAAGGCGATAAGGATTATTTATACAGCTCGATCAGCAATCAAACATAACCTCGGAGATAAACTACATCAGATCAAAGCACCAACCTTATTAATTTGGGGAAAGCAAGACATCATTACTCCGCCCTTTGTTGGTGAAAAATTTCACGAACTTATAGAACATTCAAGTTTACATTTGATGGACAAATGTGGTCATGCACCTATGATGGAAAGACCCGAAGAATTCAACAAACTTTTTGAAGATTTTCTTACTGAAAATAGTGCTTCTTAATTAAGCTTAGATTTTTTATTTTTCTTAGCTTTTTGCATTGGGTTTTGTGGTTTGAAATTATTTTCTTTAAACATTTCGAATCTATTGATGTCTTGTTTTGGCGGATAATAATTATTTGATGTTTCCGTATCTGCAGTTTCCAAATAAGGATCTAATGTAATCTGAGCAACTTCTTTTTTGGTCACAAATACTTTTGTTATTGTTGCTGTATTCATTTTCCAAATTTCAGCTGGGATTCGGATAATTTCTTTCGATCCATCCATAAATTCAAACTCTATAATCAAAGGCATCACCAAGCCTCCAATATTTCTAAAGCTCAATTCATAATAATTTTTATTGGATGATTGGAGAAAAGCTTTTTCTTCCTCACTTAATCCCTTTAGATAGTTCTTGTGTTTTTCTTCATCCATTGGAGTTAAATCTAGCTCGTCGTAAGTGGTATAAAAATCAACCAGAGATTTATCAATTTCATCCTGAGTTTTTTCTATTTCTTTTAAATTAATTTCACTAGTAATTGTTTTAGTAGAAACTTTTCTCGCCTCCTTTTTGGCTATTGCTTCATTTGCTAAATTGACGTTTCCTAACTTTAAATGTTTGACATTTTCGATGGCAATATCAACATGATCTGTTGTGTAGAACCAACCTCTCCAAAACCAATCTAAATCTACGCTAGAAGCATCTTCCATGGTGCGAAAGAAATCTGCTGGTGAAGGGTGCTTAAACATCCAACGCTTCGAATAGGTTTTAAAGGCATGATCAAACAAATCTCTTCCCATTATAGTTTCTCTTAATATGTTTAATGCAGTTGCTGGCTTTCCATATGCGTTGTTTCCAAATTGCCAGATGGATTCTGAATTGGTCATTATAGGAACGATCCTGTTTTTATCTCCCTTCATGTAGTCAACAATTTTATAGGCAGGTCCTCTTCTGGAAGGATAGTTTCTTTCCCATTGTTGTTCTGCTAAATACTGAACAAACGAGTTGAGTCCTTCATCCATCCAAGTCCATTGCCTCTCGTCTGAATTAACAATCATAGGAAAGTAATTATGACCGACTTCATGAATAATTACACCAATCATTCCGTACTTAGTTCTTTTGGTATAAGTACCATCTGCTTCAGGTCTTCCAAAGTTGAAACAGATCATTGGGTATTCCATTCCAATTCTTTTTGAATTTACCGACCAGGCTACAGGGTAAGGATAATCAAATGTATAATGCGAATACCACTTGATAGTGTGTGCTACTGCTTTAGTTGAATATCTTTCCCAAATGGGATTCCCTTCTTTAGGGTACATTGACATTGCTAACACAGTGCTCCCGTCACTTTGTTTTACGCTCATTGCGTCCCAAATAAACTTTCTAGAACTAGCAAAGGCAAAATCTCTTACATTCTCAGCTTTAAATATCCAAGTAGATTTTCCATTAACTCGGTTATTTTCTCTTGACACTGCTTCCTTTTCGTTAGCTATAATTATTGGCTGGTCAAATTCTTTTTTGGCTTGGTCAAATCGTTCTCTTTGTGTTTCAGTTAGAACCTCTTCTTCATTTTGTAAGACTCCAGTTGCAGAGACAAGATGATCTTTAGGAACTGTTATTTCGACTTCGTAATTCCCAAAGTTTAAAGTGAATTCGCCTCTGCCTAAAAATTGTTTATGCTGCCATCCATCCACTTCATTATAGACTACCATTCTTGGAAAGAATTGAGCAATGGTGTATAAGTAGTTATCGTCTTCGCTAAAATATTCGTAACCAGATCTACCTCCAATTTGCATCCTATCATTAATGTTGTACCAATACTTTATTGTAAACGAATAAGTAGAACCAGGCAAAAGATTCTTTTCAAGGTTTAATCTTAACATTGTCTTGTTGATGGTATAGTCCAAGTTTTGACCAGCTTCTCCTTTGATAAAATCAATTTTGAATCCTCCGTCAAAAGAGGGCTCAAGTTTTTTTAAATCCTTGAGCGTCATTTTTTCTGATAGATTGTTGGTTTTCGCTTTATGCGTATCTGAATCAAGAGCCCTCATGTTTTGATCTAATTGAAGCCACAGGTATTCTAAGGCATCAGGAGAATTGTTATGATAGGTAATCGTTTCTTCTCCAAATATTTTTTGTTCAACATCATCAAGTTCTACCTTGATTTTATAATCAGCTTGTTGCTGCCAGTAGGCGTGGCCTGGAGCACCAGAAGCATTTCGATAAACATTGGGAGTCGGGAGGTCCTGATCAAGTTGTTTAAATTTATCCGTTTGCGTAAAAGCAGAAAAGACCATTAATAACAAAGAGCTTAAAAGAAATAGTTTTGTTCTAATCATAAGTGCAAAGATAGCACAATGAGTTTAAGGAAAAACCAATTTAAAGACAAAAAGGATTGTTCCACGTGGAACAATCCTTTTTGAACTACAGGAATAAAGCTCTAATAATGATTCATTAACCAAGACTTAAAAGCGTCAAAATCTTTGGTTAGGAATTCGGCTGATTTCCTTTTATCAAGAAGGGTAGCAAGTTTATCTGGGATATGGATTTTTTTATCAAGAATAGTCTCAACAGCATCAATGAATTTAGCTGGGTGTGCAGTTTCTAATATAACACCTTGGCAGTCTTCATTGTATATTTGGTATTGACGATAAGCTAAATATGCGACTGCACCATGAGGGTCTATGGTGTAATCATACCTTGAGTCTACTTCTTTAATTGCCGCTTTGGTATAACTGTCATTAAATCTTAAGCCAACGATGTGGTTTCTCATATTGTTCCACGTGGAACCATTTCCTGAGAATATGTTTTTTAATCTTCTAAAATTTGAAGGATCACCTACGTCCATCGCGTTAGATAAGGTCGCAACAGAAGGCTTCGAGGTATATTCTCCAGAATCCAAGTATTGAGGAATAACGTCGTTCAAATTTGTAGCAGCAATAAATTTGTCAATCGGCAAGCCCATCATTTTTGCGAAAACTCCTGCTGTTAAGTTTCCAAAATTTCCACTTGGTATAGAAAAAACAACCTTTCTTTCTTTCGAAGGGAGCTGCTTAAAAGCTTCGAAGTAGTAAAAAGATTGGGGAATAAGTCTAGCTATGTTTATAGAATTAGCTGAACTAAGCCTTAAATGATTGTTGACATCACTATCTAAAAATGCCTTTTTTACCAATGCTTGGCAATCATCAAAAGTCCCTTCAATCTCGAGTGCCGTAATGTTGTTTCCTAAAGTAGTGAGTTGCTTTTCTTGTATATCACTTACTTTGCCACTAGGGTATAAAATAATTACTTCAACGCCAGGAGTATTGTAAAAGCCTGAAGCAACGGCACCTCCAGTATCTCCTGAGGTAGCAACTAAGATGCTTAATCGCTTTGTTTCACCTTCATTAAAGTAAGCCATTAGTTGAGACATGAATCGAGCGCCAAAATCCTTGAAAGCCATCGAAGGCCCATGAAACAATTCAAGGAGATGAGTATGATCATCAAAAGAAACAATAGGGGCAGGAAAATTAACCGAACGATCTATAATTTCAGAGAGCTTGTTTTCTGGAATGTATCCGTCAAAAAGATTTAAACATATTTGATATGAAAGTTCTTTGAAACTCAATCGATCTAAATCTTTATAAAAGGATTTAGATAGCTTAGGAATCGAAACAGGCATGTATAATCCATTGTCCTCTGGCAAGGATTTCATGACAGCTTGCTTTAAAGAAACAAGATTGTTTTTATTGTTTGTGCTATATAGTTTCATTACACTAAATATGTGCCTCTTTGGTTTATACTACTAATAAACAATTCAGATTCAATTTTTAAACGAGAATATACCTTTGTCATTTCTACACCCACATTTTGAGCTGTTATTAAACTATCTGATAAAGCAAAAATAGATGGGCCTGCACCTGAAATGCTGCAACCCAATGCGCCCGCATTCAATACCTTTTCTTGCAACTCAAAAAAACCTGGAATTAATTGTGCCCTTTGAGGCTCTATGATGACATCTTGTAAAGAGCGTTTAATCAAACCAAAATTAGAATTGTACAATCCTAAAATCAGCCCCCCTAAATTTCCGTTTTGAGTAATGTGGTCATCAAGAGAAACGACATCGCTTAAAATCTTTCTTGCATCTCTAGTCAAGATCTTTACATGAGGGTAAATTACAGTTGCATAAAGACCTTTTGGAACAGGGACTCTATGGACATCTAATTCCTCATTGGAACGAATAAAAATTATTCCACCCAGCAGAGAAGGAGCAACATTGTCCGCATGATAGGCACCATCAGCAATTTGTTCTCCTAAAACAGCAAAAGGTAAAAGCTCTCTTCTAGTCAAAGGTCTTTCAAGGAGTTCATTAATCGCCATAACTCCAGCTGCAGCACTCGCCGCACTAGAACCTAAGCCACTACCAAAAGGCATCTTTTTATGGATCTCCATTTCGATACCAATCTTATCTTCTTTGAGAAATTCGAGAAGTTTTAAGGCAGCAAATCCAGCTGTGTTTTTTTCAACTTCAAGAGGCAGTTTGTTTTTACAGCCTGTTATTTTTGTAATTACCAAGCCTGGTTTATCAACCCTATTTACAATGATTTCATCTCCAGGACCGTCAATTGCAAATCCTAAAATATCGTATCCACATGCTACATTTGCAACAGTTGCAGGAGCAAACACTTTTAAACCGGCTATCATGTATATTATTGATTATCAGTTAGTTAGAAATAAGATTACCTATGGTTAGGACCTCCGCAAAAACTCCAGCAGCAGTAACTTCTGCACCAGCACCAGGACCTCTGATAACAAGCGGTCTCTCTTTATACCTCGCTGTTGTAAATGAGATCATATTGTCACTCCCGCTTAAAGAATAAAAAGCATGTTCTCTTCCAACTTCAAGAAGTTTTATTTCAGCTTTACCATTTTCTAAAACAGCAACCATCCTTAAAACTTTGTCATTGCTTGCAGCTTTTTTCTTTAAGTTTTCAAAGTAATCATTTTCATCTTTTAAAGTTGAAAATAGTTTTTCAACCGACTCAGCTTTTTGACAAGAAACAGGTAGGATGTTTTCAACAACAACATCTGCTGCTTCAATACTTAAACCAATTTCTCTAGCAAGGATAACAATTTTTCTCTTTACATCAATGCCATTTAAATCTGTTCTTGGATCCGGTTCTGTTAAGCCCAAACCATGAGCACTTTTTACAACATCGTAAAAACGGGCATCCCCATTAAAGTTATTAAAAATGTAAGATAGTGTCCCTGATAATACGGCTTCTAATTTTATAATTTGATCTCCGCTATTGATTAAATCTCTCAAGGTTGAAATAACTGGGAGTCCAGCTCCAACATTTGTTTCATACATAAAATGAACACCTCTTTTTTGAGCGATGTTTTTAAGTCGATTGTATTGAAGAAAAGAAGAAGAAGTTGCAATCTTATTTGGTGTGCTTATGCTAATGGATGCATCTAAAATACTTTCATAAAAATTGGAAATATCCGGATTAGCCGTATTGTCTAGAAATATTGAATTACTCAAATTTAGAAGTTTAATCTTTTCAACAAAAGCATTCATCTTCATAGGCTCATTTGATTCTTCCAGAAGTGGCTTCCAGTTATCCAGATTGATTCCTTCTTCTTCAAAAACCATTTTTTTACTATTGGCCAAACCAACTACTTTGACTTCGATTGAACGGTTCTCTTTTAGAAATTCAGATTGCTCTTTAATTTGGTTTATCAAAGTACTTCCTATCAAACCTACACCAACCATAAATAAATTGATTTCACGGGTATTAGATAAGAAGAATGCTTGGTGTAATACATTCAAGGCTTTCGTCTCATCTTTAGAATCTATGACTACGGAGACATTTAGCTCTGAAGAGCCTTGAGCAATAGCTACTATGTTGATACCATTCTTACCTAGGGATTGAAACAGCCGACCAGCAATCCCTGGTTGAGAACGCATATGTTCCCCAATAACAGCAACCACAGATAAATCATTTTCTATTTTGACATCTTCTATGTAGCCTGAAAGTCTTTCGTACTCAAAGCTTTTGTCGACACAAGTTTTAGCCGTCATTGCATCTTCTGGCCTTACGGCAAAACTAATAGAAGATTCAGAAGATCCTTGAGTAATTAATATGACATTAATCTTTGCACTAGCTAAACTTGAAAATAATCTTGCCGCAATTCCTGGGACCCCAAAAAGCCCGCTCCCATGTAAGGTCAATAAAGAGATTGAATTAATAGAAGATATGCCTTTTACTGCTTTTCCATTACTGGTTTTCTTTGAGATTAAAGAACCGGCAAACTTTGGCTTAAAAGTATTCTTAATATAAATAGGGATGGATTTATTCATTGCTGGAACTAGGGTAGGAGGATAAATTACTTTCGCACCAAAATGAGACATCTCCATTGCTTCAGCATAAGATAAAGCAGGAATGGTAAATGCTTTTTTAACTTTTCTAGGATCACAGGTTAAAACGCCATCAACATCAGTCCAGATTTCTATCTGTTCTGCTTCGAGCGCAGCTCCAAAGATGGAAGCGGTGTAATCCGAACCTCCTCTTCCTAATGTTGTTGTTAGTCCATTTTCAGATGATGCAACAAATCCAGTGACTATCTTCACGCCAGGAGTATTGCTATAGAAGTCTACTATCTTTTTATTGCTGGCTTCAAAGTTAACTTTAGCAGAACCAAAGGACTCGTCTGTCACGATAACTTTTCTAGCATCTAGATACGTAGTGTTGATGCCCATCTCCTTTAAAGTATGGGCAATGATGTAAGCAGAATTTCGCTCACCAAAACTCAAAACATAATCTCTTGATCTTGGAGTGGCTTCTTTCACCAGATAAATGCCATGCAATAAGTCTTTTAATACCTGATGGTTTTCTTGAAGATCAAGCAAAGCTCCTTTTAATGAACCATTATTTAATAAATGATTTGTGGCTTGCTTGTGGCGCTTACTAAAATCACTCAACAATTCTTCATAAGCCTTATTGCCAGAAGCAGCTGTAGCACTCATTTCTAGTAAGGCATCTGTAACTCCACCAAATGCGGAGAAAACAACAGTAAAATTTATTCCTTCCTCATAATATTCTTTTAGAATATTCGCTATTTGTTTAATTCGTTCTGGACTTGCAACAGAAGAACCTCCAAATTTTAGAACTCGCATATGACTTTATTTTTTACGAACATGACTAATTTATCATGAACATATATGTTTAAAGAACTTCTCTAATACGTATAAAAAATCAAGCCAATATAATTGGATGGTAAACTGAAATTAAAGTGATTTTAACCAATGAAGAATGTAAGGAGGATCAAGCTTTGCATTTGATATGAGCAAACGAAAAAGACCTGCCGTATGGCAAGCCTTTTCACAATAATTTTATTAACCTTAAGACAATTGATTCTTTTGTTGAAGAAAAGCTAGACGAGTTTCTCATCGATGTCGCCAAATCAAGCGTCTACTTATAAACATAGATTTACAATCACATAGAATCATCAAAGAAAACAGGCGGACAGACGAAAATATATTTGACAACTAGCTTTAAAGTGTAACCTCCCCCAGAGCCAGAAACCCAAACAATGTCATAATGAACTGCTTGCATTCTTCTTCCATTACATAGAGGGCTATGGGATGAAGCGAAGTTCATTATGTTAGTTGCAATAGCTTCTTGGTCTGCAACACTAAATACATCGTCATTCAAACATTCAAAGGGCCATCCAAAAATAAAATTAAAATAAACCTCATCAGCATTTCCAAAATCGCTTGTTTGAGTTGAACATTCTACATCACAATCCGGAGCTGTCGTTGGTAATGAATAAGGACAATTTAAAAATCGTTCTATTAGCCCCTCATCATTTGGCCCAGCTCCATATAATTGATCAAGCATAAGATTAAAAAGGGTTGCACATGAAAAACTCTCTAATATATCATCACAAGGATCACCAGGGCCTAATGAGCTAATGGCTATCACCTCATTATTTATGGATTCATTTGTTGATTTTGGGGTGAAGTCCGATCTATCGTCGACTGTACATGAATAAATTAAGCACAAAGAAAAGGATAAAAAGAGTGTAAATTTTTTATATGGAATCATGATTGAAAATTTTTAAAGATTCGGAATAAAAACATAATCGATTTACATAGAATCTCCAATGTCAGGAGAAGGTAATGGAGTAGGGCCTGGACAAGGCATTCTATAAGCAATGCTCAAATCTAGCCTCGCGCATTCATCATCATGATGTACAATGTAATAATCAAATCCAATGTTGTAATGGACAGGCACCATTTTTACTTCACCACAATAAGGAGCATTATCAACTGCAAATTGAACGACTTGGTCGATTACCTCTTGTTGTTCAGCAGCTGAAAATACACCATCACCACAAGGAAAATCTCCATCGGGACAATAGACATGAAATAAGCGATCAGCATCAAAGTAGTTTACGTATTGTGTTCCACAATCATTTGGACAAGCTTGAGTAACGACATTTGTTGGGCAGTTAATGACGTCTTCTATTAAGCCAGATTGGTTACTTAAAAAATCGCCAAACATTGCATTAAGATAATCTCTGTCTTCACCAGTACAAGTGAAGTCTTCAGGTTTAGGACAAGGATCTCCTGGTCCTGGACCAAATGAAACTTCATCATCAATGCTTGGCAAAGGAATAGATATAGAACTGTAAATTTGATTTTCTTTTACTTGAATCAAGTTCTCTTCATTTGAACAAGAATAAACAAGGAGCAAAGAAAAAAATAAAATGAAAGTAAGTTTACCATAGGTTATCATACGCTTTAAATTTTAATAATTAAAAATAGATTTCTTCTTACATGGAGTCATCATCATTAGGTAATGGTATGGGGAAAAGACAGTTTTCGATGTATTTTATTTCAAAACTTAATTGCACACATCCGAAGTTGGTCCAAGAAATATTATAGCTTACAGGAATCATTTTACGGCCATTACACTCTGGAGCAAATCGATGAGCGAAACCAATGATGTGCTCTGCAAAAGCTTCTTGCTCTGAAACAGAAACTACTCCATCATCACAAGGCCAAAAATTTTCACAAAAGGAATAAAATAGAATTTCGGTGTCACCAAAATCTTCTGTAACAGGATCACAAGTTCTTTCACACCCAGCTGTAGTAGGCTGAGCGTACGGACAATTTAAAAATGCCTCTAAGCTTCCTTGCTCATTATTGAGCGCTTGATTGAATCCAGTTCCTCCTCCAAACAGTTGCTCGAAAGTTTCTGAAAGCTCGCTTCCACAAGGAATGTCTTTTAAGATGTCGTCACATGGATCATTTGGTCCTAAAGAAGCTACATCTTGAGCTGTCTCAATGGATGAAGATTCAAAATCATTTAGGTGATCCATTTTATGGATGCAAGAACTGAAAGCAAAAAAAATGACTGAAAATAAAATGTACTTATTCATAGCTATGAGATATTTAGAGGAATGAGATTATTGAAAAAAGATAAAGTTTGGACAATAGTCGGTATAAGTGACTTCCATGTAAAGACCAAAACAAGGAGGTGACCCAATAGCAATTGGAAGTAATACACTATAAGTAATGTCGTAATTCACAGCTGTCATTCTTCGTTCACCGCACATTGGAGCATTATCTCGAACATAGCTTTTAATGGCTGCCATGATCTCTGATTGAGTAGCAGCTGGGATAACACCTTCTTTATTGCAAAAAGGAGTATTCAAACAAAGGTCATATGGCAGATCTAATTCCACCGCTTCAAAAAACACAACTCTATTCGGACAATCATTACAAGGATCTGCTGTGGTGGGTTGAGAAAAAGGACAATTTAAATATTCCTCAATGACACCTGTAGTACTTTCATCTACAGGGTCTCCAAATAGAGCTTTTAAATTACCTTGATCACCACTTTGACAAGGTATGTCCTTTGGACCTGGGCAAAGTGGATCAGGGCCGAAAGAATTGAATTGGCTTACCTCTTGACTTGTATTCAAAACTACTTGCTCTTTGGGAATGAAGTTGTCATTATCAGAGCAAGCACATAAATAAAAGAATGCAAAAACAGCAAATAGAATACTGGGTTTTAAAATTCGTAACATAGTAATTTTGTTTATTTATAAATTTAAGTTCCGGATCATTCAAAACGATTTACACTACTATAAAGAAGAAGGATAAACTTCGTGACAATTTGATCGTAAATTAATTTATAACATTCGGGGTGGACCAGTGCGCTTGTTTTAATAAGTGAAGTGAAAAATTAAACAAGTGGGCAGTTCCGACGAAAATGTGCATATTTACAGCAAAAAATTAGAATAACATGGTTTTTCCAATAGGTGATGATCAAGTAAAAGGAGGCTTTTATCCATACTTTAGCTATGCATTTATCGCCATCAATGTGATCATCTTTTGTATCCAGTTTTTTACTAGTCCACAAAATTTATTGATTTGTGAATACGGCTCAATACCAGCTGAGATTTTAAGAGGAGAAGACTATTACACTTTAGTCACTAGTACTTTTATGCATGGCAGTTGGATGCACCTAATCGGAAACATGGCTTTTCTTTGGGTTTTTGCTGACAACATAGAGGCCACCCTAGGAAGCTTTATCTTTGTGGTCTTCTATATGTTAGGAGGCTTTGCAGCAAGTTTCGCCCATATTTGGTTAGGTGCACTTGGTGCTGAAGAACTGATAAATTGTTGTAGAGTATGTGGAGATCCACCTTGTCTCGAAGGGATGAAAGCTTGCGCAAAAAGCATACCTTCAGTAGGAGCTTCGGGAGCGATTTCCGCGGTCTTAGGAGCCTATTTGGTGATGTTTCCAAAAGGGAAAGTAAAACTTTTGGTGCTTTACTTTATGAGATCTTTTCATGTTCCAGCACTTTTGTTTTTAGGATTCTGGATTGCCCAACAAATATTTAGTGGTGTTCAAGCATCTTTGCCTGGAGCTTCGAGTGGCGGGGTAGCCTGGTGGGCACACATTGGAGGCTTTGTGTTTGGAGTCCTGTTTGGAGTTTTCTTTAGAAACAACAAAAGGGTTAGTGTCGCTAGAACAGGCAAATCATTAGAAGGCCCTGGAAAACCTTTTGTTTAATTAGTCTTTTTTAAGCTCGGATGGTTCAAGTGATTGATCATCAATAAAACGAAAAAAGCATGGATGCCTACACCTGTAGAATTTCCTATGGTGTTTTCTACTAAAAAGGACAGTACAATCGATATAAAGAAGACTAATAAGAACCTATCTTTCCAGTTTTTTTGATAAAGCAAAGGATAGAACAAAGCTGCTAAAAAGACAGCTAGTCCTATTAATCCACTTCCAGCCGCAACGCTGAGAAATTGATTGTGAGGCATTACTTTTTTATAAGCCTTAGGATAGTCTTTATCGTAAACGGCATAAACCTCCTTTTTCAAATCCCCAGGACCAACACCAACTATTGGACTGGTTTTAAAAACATCGTAACCAATTTTTATTGATCTTAGACGCCCCGTATCAGATCGTTGATTATCGGTATTTCCTTTTAAGTAAGCCTGGACGTCATAGTTGAAGTAATTTATTTTGTTTTGAAAACTCGGGACGAAATTATAAACCAGCACAGGTATGCACATTAAAAAAAGTAGCCCCAAAAGACCAAACAAATATTTTTTTTCAAGAATGACATACCTTATCACAGCTACTAATAAACCTACATACAAAATCAACAAACCGCTCTTTACAGAAAGAATATGTAATGTGGTAAACAAGAATAGGCTCATAAATAAGATCACATACCTTTCAACATTCCATTTGATGATAGCTTTGCTCAAAACAATATTGAATCCAAGTAAAATTGAGATGGCTAAAAGTAAGCTGAATCTAACGTGATTTCGTGGAACGGGAATGTGCTTTCCTCTTTCAACCAATAAATTGAATTCTTCAAAATTTGAATAGTAATTAAATAGGACAGCAATACAGGTTATGAATAGAAAAGCAATTAAAAAGTAGAATATCTTAAGAAGGTCTTTTTTGTTAAATCGAGGTAAAAAATAAAAGGCTAAAGGGAGTAACAAAAATGGAAGCTTGATTCTAATTCTTTCTAACCAATAAGGTAGGTTCTCAGAATTAAGAATACCCACAAAAGGAATGAAAAATATTAAGCTGATTGACCAAAAAATCGGGCTTTTAAAACAAGATCTCCAGTTTTTAAGAACCGCTGGATTAAGACCAAATTTGAATTTAGGCTCAAATTTAAGATCAAAAATAGCCGTAGCCAATAAACCAATCATTGCTAAAGAGATCACATAGGCCGAAAAGACTAGTGAAAACAACAAAACACAAGAAAAGAACAGCCCTAAGTGCTTTCTCTTTATTTTTTTAATGAATTGAGAAATAGTACAAGAATTAAAGGTTATAATGATTTAACTTTGCCATCATATAAATATTGTAGAAAGATGTCGTCAGAAATATTCAGTAAAGTAAACCAAATAAAGGAAGAAATTGAAAATGCCAATGTTTCGTCCTTGGAAGAGTTGGAGTTGTTCAGAATTAAGTACTTAGGGAGTAAAAACATACTTAAGCCTTTGTTTGGTGAAATCAAAAACATTGAAAACCAGCGGAAGAAAGAATTTGGACAATTGGTTAATGAGGTTAAGCAGATTGCTGAGAACCAATTTAGTCAAGTAAAAGAGGGACTTGATCAAAAGAGCGAGGAACAAGAGTCTGTCGGTTTAGATTTAACTGCGCCAGGAGAACCAGAAAAAATTGGATCAAAACATCCAATCTCAATCACGATGAATAAGATCATCGGAATTTTTGAGCGCATAGGTTTTGTCGTAGAAGAAGAAAGAGAAATAGAAGATGACTGGCACAATTTTACGGCAATGAACACGCCTGAAGATCACCCTGCAAGAGATATGCAAGATACCTATTACTTGCTTAATGACCCAAAGCACCTATTAAGAACACATACTTCATCTGTTCAGGCAAGG
The DNA here is from genome assembly GCA_937941095.1 of uncultured Saprospiraceae bacterium. Taxonomy (GTDB): domain Bacteria; phylum Bacteroidota; class Bacteroidia; order Chitinophagales; family Saprospiraceae; genus JALZVN01. Next base: position 50,746 of record CALDYJ010000108.1, read on the forward strand.
GTGATGAAAAACCAAAAACCACCGATCAGAATTATAGCTCCAGGCAGAGTTTATAGAAATGAAACCATTTCTGCAAGATCTCATTGTCAGTTTCACCAAGTCGAAGGATTGTATGTTGATGAAAATGTATCCTTTGCAGACATGAAACAAACCTTACTTTATTTTGCTCAAGAAATGTACGGTAAGGACGTAAAAATTAGACTAAGGCCTTCTTTCTTTCCCTTTACAGAACCAAGCGCAGAGATGGATGTTTATTGGGGATTGAAAAATGAAGATGATTATAGAATCACCAAAGGGACAGGCTGGTTAGAAATATTAGGTTGTGGAATGGTAGATCCGCAAGTCCTAGAAAATTGTGGCATTGATTCTAAAAAATATACAGGCTTCGCTTGGGGGATGGGCATAGAAAGACAAGCCATGCTTCTTTATGGAATAAATGACATTCGACTGTTTTTTGAAAATGATGTTCGTTTTTTAGAACAGTTTAAATCAGCGAGATAATGAAGCCATCCATACCAAAAGGAACAAGAGACTTCGGGCCTAGCGAAGTTAGAAAGCGCATGCACATATTTGACTTGATGAAAAACGTCTTCATAAAGTATGCTTATAATCCGATTGAAACTCCAGTCATGGAAAGCCTCTCAACCTTAATGGGAAAATATGGAGAAGAAGGCGATAAGTTGCTATTTAAAGTTCTTAACAACGGAGATTTTTTAGCTAAAGCAAATGGAGAAGCTTTAGACGATAGGGATTCTAATAAAGTGATTACCAGTATTTCAAAAAGAGGTTTACGCTATGACTTAACTGTGCCTTTTGCTAGGTATGTGGTCATGCATCAAAATGAAATCACTTATCCATTTAAAAGATATCAGATTCAACCTGTTTGGAGAGCAGATCGTCCACAAAAAGGGAGGTACCAAGAATTTTATCAATGCGATGTTGATGTAGTTGGATCATCTTCTTTAATGTACGAAGCAGAATTGGTGCAAATTTACGATGAAATTTTTGCTGCCTTAAACATCGATGTGGTGATAAAAGTCAATAACCGTAAAGTCTTAGCAGGAATTGCTGAATCGGTAGGCATTATGGATAAGTTTATCGAGATGACAACCTCTATAGATAAGTTAGATAAACTTGGGATGGAAGGAGTCAGGGAAGAGATGCTAAAGAAAGGACTTACTAACAATGATGTGGATAAGATTGTGGATATCCTCCAAATAAAAACACTTTCCGACCTTGAAGCAAAAATTAGCGGCTCAGAAATTGGTAAGCTTGGGATAGAAGAACTTAAATGCTTTCATGAATACTTAGATCAAAAAGAAACTACAAATAAAGTTGAGTTTGACATCACACTAGCCAGAGGATTGAATTATTATACGGGCTGTATTTTTGAAGTAGTCCACAGCAAAGAAGCTTATCCAGAATTGGTTATGGGTAGTTTAGGAGGAGGTGGAAGATATGATGATTTGACAGGAGTCTTCGGCTTAAAAAATGTATCAGGTGTTGGGGTTTCTTTTGGTGCTGCCAGGGTTTATGATGTGATGAACGAATTAAATTTATTTCCTGCTTCAACAAATGTAGGGATCGAAGTTTTAATTATTGCCTTGAGTGAAAAAGCACATTTGTACGCATTCAAATGTCTAAACAAGTTAAGGGCGGCAGGAATTTCTTCAGACCTATATCCTTCTCCAGCTAAGATGAAAAAGCAAATGAAATATGCTAATGACAACAATGTTCCTAATGTCGTCATCATAGGAGGAGATGAAATGGAAAGTGGAAAACTTAGCTTCAAAAACATGCAAAGCGGAGAGCAAAGTGCTCAAAGCATAGATGAAATCATCAATTCCTTTGCCTAGACAAGATCCAAATTAAAAGCAGCTAATTTTCTTTAGAAATTTTTGCTTACCGCAAATGGCTTCAAACAAATAAATGCCATTAGGCAATGTAGGTAAATCAAATGATAGCCTAAAGTTTCCTTTATGGCTTGGTTCTATTTTTTCAGTGAATACTTTTTGTCCTATGGAATTGTAAATAGAAACGTGAATAGGTTTTAGATCTTCCAGTTCTAAGGCACAAAAAAGTTTGTTTTGAAATGGGTTAGGAAATAAATTTATTGCATCACTTTTAATTTCTTTATTTGATGTGATGCATGTTCCTAGACTTTGATCCATCCATTCTATTCTTCTACTAATGTACATTTTCATGTATTCAACCTCTTCTTCGTGTGTTTGAAAAACGGCGGAATTAGGCCAAACGTATTCTCCCAAAACTGACCAGCGTTGAAAATTTCTTGCGACTGCTGGTTGAATGAGAGCAGCTTTTTCATCTATAAAATTATAAATCGCATCCAGCGCTAATGGACCTTCTCTTAAGCTTGCCCACCGGCATTTTAATTGGTTTCTAAAATTTAAGTCATTGTACATTTTTTTAAACCAAAAAGGATTGGTTTGTCCACAGGTAGGACTTTCAAACTGCCATCCCCATTCTGCTGCCCCATCGCAATAATCAGCATTGGCAAAACCGAGATTAAAATCCCAAACAGGGCCGGCATAAATTTTACCACCATTACTATCTTTCTTTTTGTAATAGTATGAACTGATGCGATATGCATCAATGTCCTTTGCGAGCTCTTTGATGATCATGTGATCAATAAAGGAAGCGACATCAGCAAAGTCATCATACCTTTTTCCATCAAACATAAGAGAAGGTGCATTCAGTGCTCGTTCAAAACTATCAACATAGGATTTGATGTAATCTCTTTGCGGGGTTTCAATTTTCGAAGCCTTTGGATAGACGTATTGAAAAGCCAAAGGATTTGATTCAAGCAACATGTTATAATTAGAAAACCAATCTGGTTGATCTTTATCTATTTTGAAAATGTATCCACCGGTTAATTCATCGCCTTCAATGTCCTCCGGATTTAAATTGGCTATGTCTACTCGATTTTTATCTCTTTTTATTTTTTCCATTAATACATAAATCCCCTCATAATTGTCGTTAATGAATAACTCAACGTATCTGGTTCTACTGTGATAACCATCTACGGTATTTGCAAGATGCATGGCTAATACATTTCTCATTAATGTTTTGTCAGAGTATGGCCCATGCAAAACCCAATCTTCTTCCCTAGGAAAATCTAAGAATGAAGTATCCATGTCTTCGCCAAATTCATCTTTCATTTCAATGGCGAAACCATTCTTCGGAAAAATCAAAGAGGACTGTCCACGTCTTTTAATAGCAATACTTCCTTCGTATTCATTGAAAGCATCTTCAGTTGAATTGAGGTTTCCGTTTCCATTCCAAATAATACCCATGCTCGCTATGATTTCTTCATCAGCCCCAATTTCTTGACCTGAAGTATAGACTTTGATAATAGGAATAGGTGTATTGAAATCGTCAATTGGAAGTGGCGGAGCAACAAACCAAAATGGAGTAGGTCTGTACTTAGTGCTATTGTCATTAATGCCTAAAGAGAGATAAAAATTTGAACTTAAATCAGAACTTGCTAAGCCTTCGAAATTGTGAATTTGAATGGAGAGTAAATTGTCTCCCTCTTTAAGTAAATCATTAATCGATGCTGCGTTCAATTGAAAAGCTTCTGGAACATTTCCGAATACTAAAGAAGCTTCATGTGCAACATTGGCCCATGCATCAAATGCAGGAGGCTTACCATTTATGTTTGCCCTAAAAATTTCTACCCCATTTAAATAAGCTACAAAAGCATCATCGTAGTCCGCATGCAAAATCAATGCTTCAATCGCTTCCTTATTTATGATTTCAAATTTATGTCTTAAGTATAAAGAAGTGACAGGGTCTATAATGGTCGTATCATCATCATCGCCATAGCCAATTCCTCCTGGAGCTCTTAACCAAGAGGCATCATCATATTCAAAAGTATTCCAATCTGCATCAGGTTCTGAATTGCCTAAAAAATATGCCCAGACATCTGTGTTAAAAACAGCAGTTTCCCAGTGATCAGGCTGCGCAATTAAGTTACTGGAAAGCAAGACAAACAGAAAGAAAATTTTGTATCGAGTCATTTCTAAAGGTATACATTTTGGCACAGTCAAAATCCCAAAATTGAGGAAAATCTTACTAGCCAGAGAAAAGAAAAAATAAAAGATATTTAACAAAAAAAACATTAACCAATTGTATCATAAATTCAAAATCTGTTTGTTTCTTTGCTGCAGATAAGTACAAAATCAAGCATGTTTGATTGTTAATTTGTTAATAGACAGACACTTATGTAGTACTTATAAACACAAAATGAACAAACATTATAATCCAATTTAATATGTCAAATTATCGTCTTTTAATGCACTCACTCATTGACTTTTAGTCTAGACATTCCAAACTTGCAGTGCATCTCTAAATAAATCCATCAAAATTTCACGAAACACTAAATAATAAGGACCTCGTCCTTTGACAAAAATATTATGTTTAAAAATAAAACACTTTTTTGTTTATTACTTATTAGTCTAATTGTGCTTGCAAATTCTTTTGCGGCAGAGCCGCCTATAAAATTTAAAAAGAAAGCATATAAGGTTCCTTCTTATGCAGGAAATGTTGTTTTAGAAAGATTGACAGATTTAAACTTAGAAGTAAACATTAAACTTACAGGAAAAGTAAAATCTACCATAAAAGAATATACCGTACTTGGGAGAAAAAGCGCAGAAGATATTTTGGGAAAAACAACAAGGTACTTTCCAGCTTTTGATTATTACAACGATGATTACGGTGTACCAAACGAACTTAAGTGCTTAATGATCATTGAATCTAGTTTGGACCCGATGGTAGTTTCTTCTTCGGGAGCTAGAGGTTTATGGCAGTTGATGCCTTCAACAGCAAGATCATATGGTTTACAAATAAATGATTACGTCGACGAAAGATGTGATCCTTACAAATCTACTGAAGCAGCGCTAAAACATTTAAGCCATTTGTATGAGGAGTTTGAAAATTGGACTTTGGCCATCGCTGCTTATAATTGTGGAAGCAAACGAGTAAAACAGGCCATTAAAAAAAGTAAGTCAAAGAATTTTTGGAAACTTAAAAAGCATTTGCCTAAACAAACTCAAGACTACATCAATAAATTCATTGCAGCCAATTATGTAGTGAACTATTACATGTTTTATGATTTGAGACCAAAGTATCCAGATTATACTTATCAATTGACAGAACCTATCGTTGTTTTCAAATTTGACAAACTTCGGAAGATCGCCCTTAGAGAAGAAATTGATTTAGAAGTCTTATTTGAACTTAATCCGTCTTATGTCAAAGGGATAGTTCCTTTAAATGATGAAGGAAACATAGTCATTCTCCCTAAAGTTGGCGGTAAAATCAAAAAGCAAACTGCTAGCTTACAGCCAGGTTTGAAAGGCAAATTTTAAGCTTTTATCCTTTTGTCAGCTTAGTTTTCATTAAATACTTCATATTAAAATCTTTTTTAATATTTTTGTGTACTCTATAATAAATTATAGAGGGACACTTTATGAAGGTTTTCATATCACTGATCGTATTTTTCTTTGCATTTAATACTTATGCAAATTCTATAGAACATTTTTCTGAAGCGGAAGCAAAAGAAAGGGTTAAGACTATGCCCTTAATGTTTAAAGCTAAATATGATCAAATTGTAAATTCATATTTAGAGACATATTTTGTGAGAGCGAGGCCGAAAGCAGCTAGAATTATTGGTAATACATCCATGTACTTTCCAATCTTTGAAAAATACATTGCGGAAAAGAATCTACCAAAAGATTTAAGATTTCTTCCAATTTTAGAATCTGCTTTAAACCCTAATGCAGTCTCTAGATCTAATGCAGTAGGTTTATGGCAATTCATGGAAAGGACAGGAAATGAATACGGCTTAGTAAATAACTTTTTAGTAGACGAAAGGAAAGATCCACATAAGTCGACCAAAGCAGCACTTACCTACCTAGAGAAACTATACAATAAATACGGAGATTGGTCATTAGCCATCGCCGCATATAATGGAGGCCCAGGTACAGTAAACCGCGCCATTAAAAGAGGGAAGAGTAAAAACTTCTGGAGGATCAAAAAATACCTTCCCAAAGAAACTAGAAATTACATTCCAGCATTTACTGCAGCCGCCTATTTGTTCAACTATTATGAACTACATGGCATAAGCCCTGTGTATCCAGAAATGCAAGTTCAAATGACGGACTATTTAAAAGTTTACGAAGAACTCAACTTTGATAAAATTTATGAACTTACTGGAATCCCAATTGCAACGATTCAATTTTTGAATCCATCTTACAAGCAAAATAAAATTCACAAAAGTTACAATGGTAATTTTTTAATCTTACCGAAATGGGCGATAGAAGTAATGAAGATAAGCTTACCGAGCCCAGATAATCCGATAGTTCATACAAGTGGAGTGTTAAAGCGATTTGATAATATTAACTACCTTAATACAAGTTATACTGTCCAAACAACGGACAACATATTCTCAGTTGCAAATATTTTCAAATGTCATCCTTACCATATAAAATTGTGGAACAATTTGAGAAGAGACTATTTAAAGCCCGGGGAAAAGTTGAGGGTTTATATGGAAACAAGCACAATAGGGCCTAGTCATCAAAAAAAAAGTCAGCACAGAATAACAAACAGTTTACCGCAAAAGGAGATTAAGCCGCTTAAAAAAATTGTAATCAACAAAAAGCCCATCCAAAAAAACTTTGTTTATCACGTTATCAAAAAGGGAGAAAGCATCTTAGAAATATGTGAAAAATACGATGGTGTTTCACTACAAGACATCCTCAATCTAAACGACGATTTAAACAAAAGAAAAAGCTTGTTACCAGGAAGAAAAATTAAAATCAGAATTGCAGAAGAATCTTACATCGCCAACTTAAATCCTAAAGCGAATTAAAATCGCTTTCTAATACAGCCCTAACTGAACCGTGTTTTAGCAATGCTTTTAATGCGAGATCGTAATCAACTTTTTTGAGCTCCGCGATCATTTTTGCACCTCTATCAAGTAACTTTTTATTGCTAAGTTTCATGTCAATCATTTTATTGTCTAGGACATGGCCCAACTTAATCATGACAACAGTGCTCAGCATATTTAAAACCATTTTTTGAGCAGTACCAGCTTTCATTCTTGTACTTCCAGCAATAAATTCTGGACCAACAAGGAGTTCAATGTTGAGATCGCAAACTTCATTTAATAAGCTTTCAGCATTGGAAGTAAGTGCTGCTGTGAAGATGTTTTCACTTTGACATTTTCTTAATCCTTCTACTACATAAGTTGTACTACCAGAGGCGCTTATTCCAAGCACGACATCAGCGCTGGAGATGTGGTGTTTTTGCAAATCTTCCCAAGCCAAATTGGTATCGTCTTCAGCTTGTTCCACCGAATTTCTTATGGCTGCATCCCCACCAGCAATTAAGGCGATGACTCTATCATTACTTACGCCAAAAGTCGGAGGACATTCTGAAGCATCTAGGACGCCTAATCTTCCACTGGTTCCAGCACCTAAATAAAATAAACGGCCACCACTATTCATTTTTTCAAAGACAACATCTACGAGTTCAGAAATTTTTGGGAGTACATTTCTAACAGCAAGCGCTACTTTATGGTCCTCTTGATTGATGGCTTCTACGAGTTGAGCAGTCTCCATTTTATCAAGGTTTCTGTATAATGAATCTTGTTCTGTCATTTTATTCATGTTTTTTATTACGTAAGAAGGCATTTGAAGTTTTTATCTTTCAAATCTTCTTATTTTACAAGCAAATACTTTTTATGAATACCATTAAAGGTCCTGCTATATTTTTAGCACAGTTTGTTGGAGCAGAAGCTCCTTTTGATACGCTCGATAACATTTGTCATTGGGCAGCAAGTCATGCTTACAAAGGGATTCAAATTCCAACATGGGAAAGCAGTTTGATTGATCTAGATTTAGCAGCTACCAGCAAAACCTATTGTGATGAATTGAAAGGCAAAGTAGCCAAGTATGGATTAGAGATTTCTGAATTGTCGACACACCTACAAGGTCAATTGGTTGCAGTCAACCCTGCCTACGATGTGATGTTTGATGGTTTTGCACCACAAGCATTTAGAAATAATCCGACTGCAAGAACCTTATGGGCTAAAGAGCAGGTGCTCAAAGCAATTAAAGCAAGTAAAAACTTAGGTCTAGATTGTCACGCTACCTTTTCGGGAGCTTTAATATGGCATACCATGTATCCATGGCCACAAAGACCGGATGGTTTAGTAGAAGCAGGTTTTAAAGAATTGGCTAAAAGATGGTTGCCATTATTAAATAAATGTGAAGAACTTGGAGTTGACTTATGCTATGAAATACATCCAGGAGAAGACCTTCACGATGGGGTAACTTTTGAAAGATTTTTAGAAGCGACCAATAATCATAATCGAGTAAAAATATTATACGACCCAAGCCATTTCATTTTACAACAATTAGACTACTTAGCATACTTAGACATCTATCATGAACACATAAAAATGTTTCATGTCAAGGACGCTGAGTTCAGACCGAATGGTAGATCTGGTGTGTATGGAGGTTATCAAAACTGGATTGACCGGCCAGGAAGATTCCGCTCCTTAGGAGATGGTCAAATTGATTTCAAAAGCATCTTTAGCAAACTGGCCCAATACGATTTTGATGGTTGGGCAGTCCTCGAATGGGAATGCTGCATTAAAGACTCAGAACAAGGAGCCATAGAAGGGGCAAAGTTCATACAAGATCATATTATTGAAGTGACCAAAAGAGCATTCGATGACTTTGCTTCAGGCGGATCAAATGAAGCACTAAATAAGCAAATCATTGGTTTGGTTTAAAAGACATATCGCCTTGGTCATTTTAATCATCAGTCTGTTTGAAACTCATGCGCAGACTTATGATTCTTTTCAGGCTTATTTAAGCTCTTTTGACATCAGCTGCCATTTGCCGAAAGGTAAAGGGGTGAAAGTCTTGAGAAAGGATAGCACCAATTTTTTAAAACATCAATTTGGCCTCAGCTTAAAAAAGGAAAAAGTAGAAATTCGCTTTGAATTTGTGGAAGAACCTAAAGAGCACGACTACTACATTCCAAACTTTCAAAATGCAAGGCGATTGGTAAATTATGCAAGAAATTCTGATGAATCAGTGATGAGCATGTTTTACCTAGGAACAAAAGAATTAGCTTTTTCCAATGCGGATTGGGGTTCTCAAGGCTTTTTTGTGCCTAAAATGGAATTTTCTGAAGCCAATCACTGCCAGATGATCAGCTTATACAAAGAAGGAATCGGGCACATGTTCATCTATATGCTGTTTAATGACCCCAACAACCCTTATTTAGAAAACAGCTTAAATTTCTTTTCTTATAAATAATCTTTATAAGTCTGCCTAACTTATTCGTAACTTTGCCTCCATTAATAGAGTTTATTAGTAGATTATACACATAAAACCTAAGAAAGGATTATGAGCATAGTAGAAATGAAAGTACCTACCATCGGAGAATCAGTTACAGAAGTAACCTTATCCCAATGGCTTATTGATAATGGATCATTTGTCAAACTAGATGATCCTATTTGTGAATTTGAATCTGATAAGGCAACTTTAGAGTTTCCAGCTGAAGCATCAGGTAAATTGACCTGGGTAGCAGCAGAAGGAGACGACCTAGAGATTGGGGCCTTAGTGGCGAAAATAGATACCAGCGTAAAAGCGCCAGCAGGTTCAGAAACACCAAAGACGGAAGCTCCAGCTAAAAAGGAAACAGTAGAGGCTGCTCCACAAATGGCTGCAGTAGAGAATGGAAAAGATTCTTATGCTGCGGGACATCCTTCGCCAGCCGCTTCTAAAATATTAGCGGAAGCTAATTTGGATGCTAAATCAGTGAAGGGAACAGGGAAAGATGGAAGGATTACAAAAGAAGACGCACTAAAGGCTGCAGCAAGTACCGCTAATAAAACAGCAACTTCAAAAACTACAGCTACACCTTCTGCAACAAGCGCTGAAGGACAAACAGCATTCAGCAGAAGCAGTAATAGAAAGAAGATGAGTAGAATGAGAAGAACAATTGCTTCTCGTTTGGTTTCTGCTAAGAATGAAACAGCTATGCTTACCACTTTTAATGAAGTGGATTTAAGTGAAGTAATGGCTTTACGTAAAAAATATCAAGAGCAATTTGTAGAGCGATATGGAGTTAAACTTGGGTTCATGTCTATTTTCGCCAAAGCCTGTGCAAAGACTTTAATTGAAATGCCAGATGTCAATGCTTTCATTGATGATAAAGAACTTATCTATCATGACTACGCTGACATCTCTTTTGCCATCTCAACACCGACGGGTTTAGTCGTACCACCTATTCATAATTGCGAATCATTACACTTTGCAGATATTGAGCTAAAGCTTAAGGCATTAGCAAAAAAGGCAAGAGAAGGTTCATTGAGCTTAGAAGAAATGACGGGAGGAACCTTTACCATTACTAATGGAGGTGTCTTTGGTTCTATGTTAAGTACACCAATCATAAATAAACCCCAATCTGCAATCTTAGGAATGCACAACATCATACAAAGACCTGTTGCCGTAAATGGAGAGGTTGTTATTAGACCAATGATGTATCTAGCACTTTCTTATGACCATAGAGTCATAGATGGAAGTACATCAGTTACCTTTTTGAAAACAGTGAAAGAATTATTAGAAGACCCTTATAAAATGTTCTTGAACATTTAATATTGAATAAAAGGAATATCAAACGATGACCATATCCGAATTTTTTGAAGTAACAGGCGATAATCCAGCAATAGTATTTGCCTTTTTTGGCTTTGTTATTTTTTCTGCAATTTTAGCTGGCATCCTTGGTAAAGGAGAAGGAAACGAATCCCCTTGGAAGTATCTTTATTCTGCTTTAATCTACCTCGTCGCTATCCCAGGTATCTTTTCAGTAGCTTTTAACATCTACTTGTTTTTATTCGAAAGAAAAAGTGTATTAGATACAAACATTTACACCCAAATACTTCCCATCCTCGCGATGGTAGCTACCTTTTTTATCATTAGAGCCAATGTCTCACTGGATAGGATTCCAGGTTTTGGAAAACTCTCTGGACTATTGATGATGATATTTGCTACAATGTCTTTTATGTGGTTCCTAGATAAGATTAGAATCTTTGTATTCACCTTTATGCCTTTTCAATATTTGGTGATTATCTTTTTGGTGCTCTTTGTAGTCCTTTATTTTGGCTGGAGAAAAATTGCCAAAGTAGAGAAAGCTTAGGAATGGTTTTAGTCAATAGTTGTTCATCGATAGTCTTTCGAAAAATTAGAAATAGAATTTACCTTTAGGAACAATTAATTCCAATACCACAAACTGGCCTTATTTAAGAGGCGTAGAAAATTACGAGGCGGGAGGGGATAGAGCGAAAACTGTATGAACTAGTAAAATGAAAAAGAAAGTAAAACAATTAAGTAAGCTAGGAAAACAAAAAGAGTGATAAAGTTAAAAGTGAGTTTTTTCGGTCGAGCACAGGGGTGAGATAATTTTAAAGCCGAGTAAATACAGCCTTGGGTTTTTGCTACTTTTGGGCTAAGCCAAAAGTAGAAACATAAATCACTATAAAATGACGTGCATCAGCACCAGAACTTACAAAGCTTCAACGTCTTTAAGAATATAGATAAGCCTATTGATGTCGCTATCGTTTAGTTCTAAGATCCCTTTAATGGTCACAGCTTCAGCAGTAAAATCTATGGGTTCTTTAGCCTCAACTTCCATTACCGTCTCAACACCTGCTCCTCCACAGAAAAAACACATATTGTAAGGGAAAGCTGAGAAAACAAATTCGGTATGGCTCTTATAGCCTTCCGTTGGGATGATATAGCCTTTGACAATGATTTCTTTTCCAGCTAAAGCTTTGACATCATCGCTAAAAACAGGAATGTCTACTTTGAAGCCCATTAATTCATCGTACTGCTTTCGGAATGTTATTTTTGACAATGTTTTCCATGAATTTACACCCGCATCGTCCTGAGCAGAAATACTTGAGGATAAAAACACCCCGAAACACAATAAAACCCAATAAAAACCTTTTGTCATAATTAATATCCTTGATATAAGCACAAATTAAGAAGTTTAATCTTGATTTACTTTTAAAGGGATGTTAAAAACAAAATATACCGCTCTATTGGACATTATTTGGCAATAGCTGACCTAAAAATTAAAAATTAGGTATCATCCTTGCCATAAACTATATTTGTTATAAGAACCCTATACGCCTAAAATGCACGGAATGCAAATACAGAATGCGGTCTTGGATAAAATCGAAAAATACATCATCCAATATTTTGAGGAAAAGATGCCTCAAAAATATGTCTACCATGACCTGCAGCATACCCTCAATGTCGTAGAAGGCGTAAAAGAATTAGCCACTCCTTACAAAATCAACGAGAAAGAATTAGAATTGCTATTGATCGCTGCTTGGTTTCATGATACAGGATACGTAGAAGGTCCAGAAGATCATGAACAAAGATCATGTCTCGTAGCCACTGCATTTTTAAAAGAAAGTTCTTATGATGCTCAAGACATCAAGATTGTTTGCGAGTGCATCATGGCAACCAAGTTGCCTCAAGACCCAGATAATTTACTTGAAAAGATAATCTGTGATGCAGACCTGAGCCATTTAGGCAAATCAAATTATTGGGATCGTTGCGGAAGAGTTAGGCAAGAAATTTCATTCCTAAAAAATGAAATGATGTCTGAACAAGATTGGGTCAATTTTGAACTGAATTTCATAGAAAATCACGAGTACCATACGGCTGTTGCCAAAGAGCTTTATGAAAAAAGAAAGCAAAAACACATCAGACTTTTGCTTAAGCAAAAAATAAGGTTAGCTCCAACAGATGGTCAACCGATTGATGCAGCAGACATCTTTGGTGAAAAAAGTAAGAAGCTAAAAAAACACTCTACAGAGGTTGCCACTAAGCTGATGAATGATGAGGAAGTTGAAATCAAAGACGTCAGATTAGGAAGAGGTGTAGAGACGATGTACAGGACTACTTATCGAACACACGTTAACCTGAGTTCTATCGCTGATAACAAGGCAAACATCATGTTGAGTATCAATGCAATTATTATTTCGATTACCATTTCGACCTTGGTACCTAGTTTTGATACAAACCCAAAGTTGATCATCCCGACCATTGTCCTTTTAGTTGTCTGTTTGATTGCTATTATTTTTGCGACCTTATCAACAAGGCCAAAAATTACTGAAGGCAAGTTTACAAGAGAAGACATCGAACAGAAAAAATCAAACCTTTTGTTCTTTGGGAATTTTTACAACATGAAGCTGGAAGATTTTAATTGGGGCATGAACGAAATGATTATGGACGAGGATTTTTTATACTCAACCATGACCAGAGATTTATATTTCCTCGGCAAAGTCCTAGCAAAAAAATACCGCTACTTGAGCGTGTGCTACAATATTTTCATGTACGGACTCATCCTTGCCGTCATTGCTTTTGGAGTTACATTTGCCTTATAATTTATTCGCGACAAAGACAGAATTACTGCTGTAATCATTCGCGATAATCTTATCTTTGTAGGCATGAATAATGTGCTGAAGATTCTTTTCTTTTTTCTATGCTGCCTTTCGGCAAATAAGCTTAATGCTCAACAAGATTCCTTAAAAACAGAAAATTTATCGGACATCATTGTATCCGCTTCCGCTTCTTACGATACAAAGAAGCTAAAAGCAGGAGTCATCGCTTTGAGCATTGAAGATGTGTTTAAAATTCCTGCAGCTTTTTTTGACCCAGCTCGACTTGCCCAAACTTTTTCAGGAGTAGCAAATACAAATGATCAAGCCAATGGACTTTCCATTAGAGGAAATAATCCCAGCTTTCTCAAGTGGTATTTGGAAGGAGCTGAAGTAGTGAACCCTAATCATACTAATAATGCTGGAACCTTCTCAGACAAACCAAGTCAATCCTCAGGAGGAGTTAACATCTTAAGCGCCCAGTTATTAAATACCAGTCAATTGTATAAAGGAAATTATCCTGTGATGTACAATAATGCACTTAGCGGAATATTGAGCATGTCGCTCAGGCCAGGCTCATTTAACAAAAGAAAATACGTGTTTCAAGCTGGACTAATTGGTTTAGAAGCAGCTGCTGAAGGTCCCATGGGGAAGCAAAATAAAATGTCCTACTTGATTAATTATCGCTACTCTACCGTTGGTTTGCTTTCGCAAATGGGCCTGGATTTCGGAGGCGAAAGCATAGCCTTTCAAGACCTGTCCATGGTTTTTGCTTTCCTGACTAAAAATGGTTTGATTAAAACTTTTGCCTTAAGTGGCTACAGTACGAATGATTTTCTAAGCAGCGAAAACCCAGAAGAATGGGAGATACAAAAAGATCAATTCAACATTTCTTACGACAACCTCATGACTGCCTTTGGCATTAGTTGGGCAGGAAAAGGGAAGAAAGGTTTTCGATTTAATAGCTCACTGGTATATTCCACCTTAGACACAAAAAGAGAAAGCGACTTTGTGAATCAAAACCTGCAAATTGATGCTGGTGTTGAACTAGATAAAAGAAAAGAAAACAAACTGTCTTTTCTCTACAACAGAAGCAAGGACATTAAAAAAGGGCAAAGCGTAGAGTGGGGTTTTAGATCAGTATTAACAAGTTTTGAATTCAATCAAAAAGACTTGCTAAATCCTTTAGTTTTTTCTGGAGATGATCGCTATTTTGAAAACGCTTTACATGCTCAATATACATTACAGCAGAAAGAATTCTTAAGTTTAAAACTGGGAATAAACTTAAAGCATTTGAGTTTTAATAAAATTGATAATCAAGAAATATTATTGGAACCAAGGTTCTCCTACGTATTGTCATTAAAGAAGAAACAAAGCATTGTATTGACTGGTGGATTTTACAGTCAAGTAAACCCGCATAGCTTTTATTTTACGGAAGGCGCTTTAGCCAATAATGAAAACCTAAAACAAACAAAGTCTGCGACTTTAAGCTTGACTTACTTGAAAGAACTACCTCGCGAAAGAGAAATTTCTTTCGATCTCTTTTCGCAAAGATTGTTGGATGTGCCAGTAGGGAAAGACCTTAGAAATGATGTCTCCTTAATCAATGGGAGCGAGGACTTTAGGTACTTGCAAATCTCTAATAGAGGTGAGGGCTTAAACTATGGGCTGGAATGTGCTTTTGAGCAAAAAAACTCAAAGGCCAATACTTACAGACCTTATTACATCATCAATGCAACACTCTACCAAGCTAGATTTAGAAACAATGAAGAGGAAGAGTGGCGAGACACAAAGTTTAACGGAAGTTATATTTTTAATCTAACCGGAGGAAAAGCATTCAAAAATAAAAAACCCATAAAAGCTAATAAAAAATATACAGACAAGAAACTAGGCTTCAATCTACATATAAATTACCTAGGTGGCTTTAGAAACAGTCCAATAGACTTGGTTTTTTCTGAGCAAAACCAAAAGACCATTTATGAAAAAGACGCCTTATATACTTTGAAGCAAAAAGATTATTTTAGAATCGATGGAAGTTTTTACATCGAAAAAACTAAGCCTAAAGTAAAGAGTAGACTATCCTTAGACATTCAAAACCTGATGAACCAACAAAATACGGCCTTTACTTATTACGATACCTTCCAAAACGCAGTGGTGGAACAAAAACAATTAGGCATCATTCCTGTTTTAAACTATAGGCTAGAATTTTAAAGAATACCAATTGAAGACATTAAAAATCACCCTTAGTTTTCTTTTCATTTTGTTTGCATATTTTCAATGGAATGATCCTGATCCCCTCCTTTGGATTATATTGTATTTATACATAGCGCTTGTCTCCGGAATAGCCGCTTTTAGGCATATATCCAAATGGTTATTGTTTCCAGGGATGGCAGCCTGTGTCATCGGATTGGCTTTCTTAATGCCTGATTTTATTGAATGGCTACAAATGGGCTCTCCTGCTATCACTGACAGCATGAAGGCAGAAGAACCGCACATAGAATTGACCAGAGAATTTTTAGGAATAGGAATCAGCTTACTAGTCCTTTTTTATCACTATTTTAGGTCTGTAAAAAGATAATCATGAATAGACGAGACTTTTCGAAAACGACAGCTTCTCTTTTAGGAGGGCTGACTATGCCAAGCTGGCTAATGGAAATAAAAAAAGTAAAAACAATAGGTATTCAGTTATGGACTATTAGAGATGCAATGGCTGCAGACCCTTTAGGCTCTTTAAAAAAACTAGCCGAAATGGGCTATCAAGACGTAGAAATAGCTGGATATAATAACGGTATGTACTACAACATGAAACCTAAAGCATTCAAAAAAGTCTTAGATGATTTAGGCTTAGCTTTAAGGTCTGGGCATGGAGGATTAGGTTTTAACGACAATGAAACCAAAGGCACCTTTTTAAATGAATTTGAACGTTACGCAGCCGATGCTGCTTCCATAGGTCAACAGTACATTGTCTTGGCTTGGATTCCACAAGATTACAGAACCATGGATGGCTACAAAAAACTCATCGAAATTCTGAATAAGAATGGAGAGATCGCAAAAAAACACGGCGTTCAAGTAGCCTATCATAACCACGATTTTGAGTTTCAAGAAATAGACGGCCAGATACCTTATGATTTGATGCTCCAACAAACTGACAAAGACCTGGTTGATTTCGAACTTGACCTCTACTGGATTAGAAAGGGCAAGAAAAACTATAAAGACTACTTCGAAAAATACAGCGGAAGATTTCCACTTTGGCACGTTAAGGACATGGAAGATTCTGATGAAGCTTTCTTTACAGAAGTTGGTAACGGCGTCATTAACTTTCCTGAAATTTTTAAGTGTCGTAAAAAATCGGGCATGAAATACTTTTATGTAGAGCAAGATGATTGTAGAAATTTCAAGCCATTGAAAAGCGCAGAAATTTCTTTAGATTATATGAAAGGAATGAGGTATTGATTTGAAGTCTTTTGTCCTGAGTCTTTCGTCGTTCGAGTGACTTGATATTGAAAAACACTTGACCGCCGAAGTTTTAGGCTTAGTTAACAACCAATAACCAACAACCGTCAACTAAGAATGACCACCGAAGATTATAAAAAGATAGCACAAACCATTCCTCATGATCCTGGGGTATATCGTTTTCGAGACGAAAACAATACCATTATTTACGTGGGGAAAGCTAAGAATTTAAAAAAAAGGTTGGCTTCTTACTTTGGGAATAAAAAGCACCAGGCGAATAAAACAAGAACGATGGTCCGTAATGCGGACCATTTTGAATTTACCATAGTAGATACTGAAACCGACGCCTTACTTTTGGAAAATACCTTGATTAAAAAACACCAACCAAGGTATAATGTGATGCTCAAAGATGGAAAGTCCTATTCTTACATCGTAATTAAGAAAGAAAGATTTCCAAGAGTGTTTATAACCAGGAATGTATGGAAAGACGGTTCTACTTATTTTGGACCTTACTCTTCTAAAACTAGGTTGAAAATAATCCTTGACTTAATCAAGCAGCTCTTTCCTTTGAGGACATGCAATTACAATTTATCAGAAGACAACATTGGGAAAGGGAAGTTTAAAGTATGTTTAGAGTACCACATCAAAAATTGTCTTGGGCCATGTGAAGGACGCGAAACTCAAGAGCATTACGATGAAAAAATAAAACAAATTAAAAATATACTTCGCGGTAATTTTGGAGCTGTCAAAACGCATTTTAAAACTAAAATGAAGGAGCATGCAGAAAACATGGAATTCGAAAAAGCTCAATCGCTCAAAGAAAAACTCAGTGCCTTCGAAAATTATCAAGGGAAATCGACAGTAGTTGGGACCAATATTGTTGATGTGGATGTTTTTAGCATCGCGGCAGATGAAAAAAATGCCTACGTCAATTACATCAAAGTCATCAATGGAGCCATCATAAATACGTACACCATAGAAATGACAAAAAACCTCAACGAAGAGGAGAGTGAATTACTTGGCTTTACCATTCCTTTTTTGAGAGAAAAATTCAACAGCATTGCACCAGAGATTATACTCCCAATAGAAGTGACATTGGCCGAAGAAGAACTCATCCAAACCATTCCACAAAGAGGAGATAAAAAAAACCTGCTTGACCTTTCGGAGAAAAACGTGAAGTACTTTTTACTCCAAAAAAAGAAGGATGAAATAAATAAGATAAAAAAACAGACCTCTTCAGAGCGCATCCTTAACACCTTAAAAGAGGATTTGAAAATGGATAGGCTTCCATTACACATTGAGTGTTTTGATAACTCCAACTTGCAAGGCAGTCATCCCACAGCTTCCTGCGTGGTGTTTAAAAATGCAAAACCTGCCAAAAAAGACTACAGGCACTTCAACATTAAAACAGTTGTCGGTCCTGATGATTTTGCCTCTATGGAAGAGGTCGTACACCGAAGATATCGGAGGCTGCAAGATGAAGGCGAGCCACTCCCACAACTAGTCATCATCGATGGTGGTAAAGGGCAGTTGAGTTCGGCCATGAAGAGCATAAAATTACTAGGCCTCGAAGGTAAGATAGTGGTAGTAGGTATCGCTAAAAGATTAGAAGAAATATTTTTTCCTGAAGACTCTATTCCAATCTACATAGACAAAAAGTCAGAAAGCTTGAAGCTGATTCAGCAACTCCGAAACGAAGCTCATCGCTTTGCCATAACTTTTCACCGAACGAAACGCTCGCAAAATTTTACCAGTACCGAGTTAACAAAGATTCCTGGCATCGGTCAAAAGACTGCAGACAAATTATTGATTGCCTTTACTTCAGTAAAAAATATAAAAACTTTATCGCATGCTGAACTTGCCCAGGAAGTGGGTAATGGTAATGCAAAGAAGATCGTGGAGTATTTTAAGGAGCAGGAGGATTGAACCGGAGAGGCTTGATTGTGGAGAAGGGCACACATTAAATGCCTATATAAAAGATGAAAACGGAAATACAATTTTCTCTGAATATGGTATCAATGGAGAAGTTGTCTTTAACATCCCTTCAAATTTTAATGTTGCTTTGCAGTACACAGTCTGTTTTGGATATCCACTTTGTCCAGAAGGAGAAGAAACCGATTGTAGGCATTGTATACATAGTGTGAAGCGACACATCACATATGAATGCGATTGTTCCACAGAGGATCCTCCTCCAACTACCACTGGTGATCCAAATTGCCCATGTACTGATGATCCTGTTCCTCCTGTAGCACCTCCAAATGAATGCGCAGAATGTGATCCACCTGAATTAGAACAAGAAC
>CALDYJ010000109.1 GCA_937941095.1 uncultured Saprospiraceae bacterium
TACACCAAGGCTTCGGCGGACAAGGTACACCAAGGCTTCGGCGGACAAGGTACACCAAAGCTTCGGCGGACAAGGTACACCAAAGCTTCGGCGGACAAGTTAAGTTAAAATGACATTTGCGGTAAGCAAAAAATTTAATAATAAAATATGAAATACGACGTAACAGTAATTGGATCTGGTCCTGGAGGCTATGTTGCCGCCATTAGATGTGCTCAATTAGGAATGAAAACAGCCATCATCGAAAAGTATGATACTTTGGGAGGAACATGTTTAAATGTCGGTTGTATACCATCAAAAGCTTTGCTTGATTCTTCTGAGCACTATCACAATGCAAAAGAAAAATTTGAACTTCATGGTATTAAGTTGAAAGACCTCAAAGTAGACATGAAGCAGATGATAAAAAGAAAAGGAGAAGTCGTATCTCAAACCTGTAGTGGAATAGATTTTTTAATGAAAAAAAACAAGATCGATGTTTATCATGGGCATGGTTCTTTTAAATCAAAAAATGAGATTATCATTACACCAAAATCAGGGACTGCAAAACTTATTGAAAGTGAAAAAGTAATTATTGCCACAGGCTCAAAGCCAATCTGTCCTCCATCATTTAATTATGATAAAAAAAGAGTCATCACATCTACTGAAGCACTAAATATAGATAAGGTGCCTAAAAAAATGGTTGTCATCGGAGGAGGTGTCATCGGACTTGAACTAGGATCTGTCTATGCAAGATTAGGCACAGAAGTGGAAGTCATTGAATACATGGACAGAATCATCGCTGGAATGGATGTTGATTGTAGTAAGGAGTTGAGAAGAGCTCTCAAAAAGTTAGGTGTAAAATTTCACCTCAAGCATATGGTTACATCAGTGAAAGGGAATGCAAATTCAGCTACTATTAAATTTAAGAAAAGAGATACTGAAGATGAGCAAGAAATCAAAGCTGATTATTGTTTAGTTGCTATAGGAAGAAAAGCATATACAGATGGTTTAGGTTTAGAAAAAGTAGGTATCAATACAGATGATAAAGGTAGAGTGAAAGTTGATGCACATTTAGAAACTGAAGTACCGGGAATTTTTGCCATAGGAGATGTTATCCAAGGAGCTATGCTTGCACATAAAGCGGAAGAAGAAGGTGTCTTTGTAGCAGAGTATATGAGTGGTCAAAAACCGCACATTGATTATAATCTTATTCCTGGGGTCGTGTATACTTGGCCTGAAGTTGCAGCAGTCGGCAAAACAGAACAAGAATTAAAAGAGGCAGGAGCAAATTATAAAGTTGGGAAATTTCCGTTTAAAGCCTTAGGTAGAGCAAGAGCAAGTACAGATACTGAAGGGATGGTTAAGATCATAGCTGACGCAGAAACGGATGAGATTTTAGGCGTTCACATGGTAGGACCTCGAACCGCTGATATGATTGCAGAAGCCGTTGTTGCTATGGAATTCAGAGCTTCTGCGGAAGATCT
Organism: uncultured Saprospiraceae bacterium; assembly: GCA_937941095.1. GTDB lineage: Bacteria > Bacteroidota > Bacteroidia > Chitinophagales > Saprospiraceae > JALZVN01. The sequence goes on from CALDYJ010000109.1 coordinate 1,461, forward strand.
TGCGAGAATGTCACATGCACATCCTACTTATACTGAAGCGACAAAAGAAGCTGCCTTAGATGCAACTGGAAAAAGACCATTACACATATAATTTTCTGTCTTAGATTTTAGTGAGAGCTGATTTAAAGATAAGCGATTTTTTGTCAATAGTAACAGAACTTATACCAAGAATATCCATGGTTTCCGGTTCGAACCTTTTTATAAGGAGGCCCCTTAGGAATGGTTTCACAAAATACAAGATCGCAATCTAAATCATTAAAAAGTGGATCTCCTATATATTTAAATCTAACTGGGCAAGTTTCGTTATCAAGAAAAGTAGATGCAGATTTTACTGCATAAAACGGTGCTTTAATCTTATTTTCTGTAAAGGAGATTTCTTCGAGACTTTTTGGCCATTGATTATTTTTTTCTTTGAATTTTAATCTGGCGTCCACAACTTTTTCCAATTTTCTCATCTGCCAGTATTCTAAAAGATTGGCTCCATTAAACCAAGCTATTGTACTAAGGAGAAGAAGTAAGATAATTTGTTTAATTGTTTTTTGATTTTTTTTCAATCTTTCTTTTGGTGCAGACTTTCGAAGCGCTAAAAAGATTGATTCCGTTCCTAAGCTTATAAAAACGACAAGTAAAAAAAGACAGGTCAGAAACCAAAGGAGGTATAAAATTCTACTGACATTTTGGGTAAATTGATTAGGCATCAAGTATGGTAAAGAAGGAATTAAAGCAAACAAGATGCAAAGCAAGCGGAATTTCATGGTTTCAGTTTTACTCCTTCAAACGTGATAGCGTCAAAAAATAAGGTATTTACTGCTTTTTTAAGGTTTGTAACACAATAATATTGTTTATTGTAGCCGTGGGATGTAATAAATCAGTTTTCTGTCTTTCAAACGCCCATAATTGTTCCGTATATTTAAAAAATACCATCAATAATTCCTATTTTTATTGGGTTGATACAATTAATATTAAATGACCTTAAAATTTTAACATACTTAAAAACGACATTCTATGAGAAAACTTTTATTCACTTTATTTTCTTTCGCTATAGTTTTGAGTCTTGGAGCTCAGGATGTAACATTCTTCGATGATTTTGAAGGATATGCGGATGGCGATCCAATTGCTGCAACTTCTGATGTTTGGGCCTCATGGGGAAGTCCTGGAGGAGGAGCTGATGATGCAAATGTAAGTGCTGAGCAAGCATTTAGTGGAAGCTTATCACTCAAATTAGAAGCTCAAGCAGCTGCAGGTGGTCCTACTGATATTGTATTGCCTTTCGGAGGTAAATATGAATCAGGAAATTTTGTTTACGAACAAATGATGTATATCGTTAGTGGTACGGGCGCCTACTTTAACTTCCAAGGAGAAACTACGGTTGGACAAGAATGGGTTGCAAGTAATTACTTCAGAACAACAGGAACTGTTGACTGGGCAAACTCTGGTAATGCTATCGTTGGACAAAGTTCATTCCCTTTTGACGAATGGTTTAAAGTTAGGTTTGAAATCGATCTTACCAATAACCTATGGGTAGTATCCTTAAATGGAGCAGTAGTTGCTGAATATGCTAACGTGAACAATTCAATTGCTAGTGCAAATCTTTATGCATTCAATCCAGATCAAGGAGCTTCTACGGTATATGTAGATGATGTTACTTTTGAATATGCAGAACCTGTGTTACTACAACTAGATGCTTCTGCTACAAATGTTTTATCTAGAAGAGATGTATTAACTGGCCAAGATGTAGCTGTTTCTTTTGCAGTTAAGAACATAGGTATTGATTACATTGAAAGCTTTACTGCTACTTTGGATGATGGTACTAATACTGCTTCAGAAGATTTTGATGGTCAATTCATAGGTTCTTTAGAAGAAGTTACTTTTTCTTTACCTGCTACATACACAGCATTAGAAGGAGCAAATGATATCATGATTACCATTTCTAATGTTAATGGCGGTACGGATTTGGATATGGATAATAATACAGCAAGTGCAACAGTAACTGGCTATACTCCTGCACAAAACAAGCAAGTTTTTGTTGAAGAAGGAACTGGTACTTGGTGTGGATGGTGTCCAAGAGGAGATATCTTCTTGAAGTACATGGATGAAGAATATAGTGAATATTTCATCGGTATCGGTGTACACTCAGGAGACCCAATGGAAGTTAATGGTTATCCAGCAGCTTCTGGATTTTCTGCTTACCCTACAATGAAGATCGGCAGAGAAGAAATCTTTGGATTCGGAACAGCTGGTGATATCGAGTCTAGATTTTTCCCAAGAGTTATTCAATCACCTCCTGCTGTATTAGGAGCTACTGCAACTTATGATGAATTAACTAGTGATGTTGTTATCACAGCAAGCGCAGAATTTTCTGGTGATGTAAACGGATCAAGTCTTGCTTTAGTTATTGTAGAAGATAATGTTACTGGAACAGGTGCAGGTTACAACCAAACGAACTATTATGCTGGTGGAGGCCAAGGACAAATGGGAGGATACGAATTACTTCCTGATCCAGTTCCTGCAGCTCAAATGATATACAAGCATGTAGCTAGAGCAGTTTTAGGTGGAGTTACAGGCGAGCCTGGTAGTATTCCTGCAACAGCTTCAGCTGGAGAAACTCATACCTATGACTTTCCAATTGCATTCAATCCAACATGGAATGTAAACGAAATAGATATTGTAGTTACACTTATGGCTGCTGATGGTACAGTAATCAATGCTAAGAAAGTTGATTTCAATGATGCTGCAGGTATCGTAGGAACAAATGATTTGTTTAGAAATGATTTGGCTAAAGTTTATCCAAATCCATTTTCTGAAATGACAAATTTAGAATTAAACTTAGAAGAAAGTACTGATGTACATTTAACTGTTTATAACATGGCTGGTTTGTTAGTAGCTGAAAAAGACTACGGTCAATTATCAGGAAAGCAAGTTCTTCCATTTGACGGTTCTACATTAGGTAGCGGAATGTATTTCATGCACATAAGATTAGATGATTCTTTAATTACAAAGAAAGTTACTTTGAACAGATAGAATCTTCGATGAGATTAATTAGTAATTAATCTTTCTGAATGTTAAAAAGCCTCGAGTTAAATTTAACTCGAGGCTTTTTATTTTAAGTTTACTATCTTAATAAATAAAGACATCATACTGAATATTCAATTTACATATTTACTATTGATATTTATCCCTTTATCTTCTTATGCGAATAAGTTAGATAGTTTAGTCAGCTTGTACAAAGCTCCAATTAAACTAGAAGAAACGATTAGCCTAAGTAAGGAGATCAGTAAGTATTGTTTAGAAGATGAATCTTGCTATCAAAATATTTATAGCCAACTTGGAAAAGAAGCTCAAGCCAAAATATTATACTTAGAGTACCAATTGGCTTATCACATTTCGACTGATGGCCATTACCTTCAATCTATAGCAATGAATAAGTCTAATGCTAAAAAAGCAAAAAAATTAGGCTTGATGAATCTAAGTAGTGATCTAAATTTAAATACAGCAAATAGTTTTTTAGAACTTTTAAAACCAGACTCGGCTTTATACTATCTAATTGAAGCAAACAAATCATTAGACAAAGCACAAGAAGATTATAGGCGTTGGTTAATCTTATTTAATCTTTCCCAGGTATATCATTTGATTAATGATCGTTCAAATGAAGAGAAAAACCTGCTGTTAGCCTATGATAAAGTAAAGGAAAAAAACATCAGGATGGACATAGGATATGTCCTTTATCACATTCTTCAATATTATAAAGGTCATGGCCCAGATGAGAAGCTCAATTATTATTTAGACATTTATTTAGAATTTTTAAATGAACGTAGTCATGATAGCAAACATCAAGCAATTTTGAATTTGTTTGTTGATGAAGAGGAGGCTATTTTGAAAATGGAAGCATATCTACATTCGAAAGAAGGAAAAGAATATAAAAAGCATGGACGTTGCTATATGTCTGCTGAACTAGGCTTTCTATACTTCAAACAAAAAAAATACAATAAAGCAAAATTTAAACTAGAACATGTCACTGAGCAATGTGAAGATTATAATACAAGCCAATTGATCTCAATAACAGAAATACTAATTGAAATTTATAAACTAGAAAGTGATCACCCAAAAACCATTTTGGCTTATGAGCGATTAATCAATTATAAAGATTCCTTAAATCAAGAAAAGCAATTAGAAGCGATATACGGCTATAAAGAAAAGTATGAAAGTGAAAAGAAAGATAAGCTCATTGTTAAACAAAAGTTGAGTGCTCAAAAAAACAAAGTGAAGCTTTGGTTCTTGGGTGTTGGGATATTGCTCTTAAGTTTATTTGGTGCAAGCTTTTATGTTCTTAATCAGAAAAAAAGAAAAAGAGAGCGGATCATACAAGCGCAAAGACTAAAGGAATTAGAACTACAAAACGATCTCATTGCCTTTGAAGCGATGATGTTAGGAGAAGAAAAAGAGCGAACAAGACTATCTAGGGAATTGCATGATGGGATTGGCGCTCTATTAACTAACATCAAAGCGAGGTTTCAACTATTTCAAGAAAATTCAGTCAGTCAAGAACAACTGGATGAGACTTCTAGAATAATTGAAAGAACTTATGCTGAGGTACGAAGGGTCTCGCAAAATCTCATGCCCAATTCATTACAACTGTTAGGTCTCAAAGGAGCTATTGAAGATTTAGCTGCTGAAAATACCAGTCAGCAATTAAGTTTTGAAACAATCATTGAAGGTTTGAGCGATGACCTAGATGAAAACAAAGAATTAATTATATATAGGATTATTCAAGAACTTGTTACAAATGCCATCAAGCATGCTAAAAGCAATCAAATCCTCATTCAACTAATTAAACATGATGAATTACTGAGTATTTCTGTTGAAGACAATGGCCAGGGATTTAATGTAGAAGATAAAAACAAAGCAAAATGTTTAGGACTAGAAAACATAAGATCTAGAGTCAATTATTTAAAAGGGGAATTTGATATAGATTCTAAAATAGGAGTTGGAACTTCTTTTACTATCGTCTTTCCAGTTGAAAACTTACAAAAGAATGATCAAAGTATTTATCATAGATGACCATCAGGTTGTTATCGAGGGAATTGAATTGCTTTTATCCGAATCAGAAAAAATAAAATGCATTGATTCTGCTTTAAGTGCTGAAGAAGGATTAGAAAAACTGAACTCTTGTAAGCCAGATGTTGTCTTGTTAGATATAAATTTACCAGGTATGAATGGCGTGGAAGCTTGTAAAAAAATAGCACGAGAATTTCCAGCAATTAAGGTAGTTGCCCTATCTATGTTAAAACAAGGTAGTCTTATAAAAATGATGCTTAAGAATGGTGCATCAGGCTACGTGCTGAAAAATGGTGGCAAAGATGAATTGATTGAAGCGATAGAGCAAATCGCTGCAGGTAAAAAATATCTTTCTACCGAAGTAACTTCCATCCTCGTAGACGGTCTGTCTGGAAAGAAAACAAGTACTAAAAAGAACCCCTTTCCTAGCCTATCAAGAAGGGAAAAAGAAGTTCTTCAATTAATCCTTGATGAATTGACCACTAAAGAAATAGCTGAAAAACTTTTTATAAGTTTTGGTACTGTTGAGACTCATAGAAGAAACATGCTTATAAAACTTGGTGTTAGAAACACCGCTGGATTAGTTAGAGCAGCCCTTGAGTATGATCTTTTAAAGTGAATAATTTATGATAATCGAAGTTTGGATAGAGCATTTAAATATTTAACAATATCAATTCATTCTTAATTGGACTTGCTAAAAAAATATTACCTTAATAGAAATATTGTACTCTATCAAACCAAATGTACTCATATTACTATTTATTACCCTACCATCTATTGTAATTGCTGACAATTTAGATAGCTTAAAAAGCATTTTTTTATCTACTTCCGAACCTGCCGAAATTAAGAAACTGAGTGCAAAGATAAGTATCATTTGCAAGGACGATCTAACTTGTTATGAAGATTTATTTAACAAGATCCAAGGAAATGAAAATGAACTAAAGCATCTTTGGCTTCAATCTCGATACAGTTTTAAAATAGCAAATAGGAACCAAGTATTAAACGCTTTAAGCATAAACAAAATAAACTTACCTAAAAGTAAAGCTACCGGTGATCTTGATTTACTTGCTTTTAATCAAGTTATCTTAGGTTTAAACTATATTGAAATGTTAAAAGTAGATTCTGCATTATACTATTTAACAGATGCTAAGCGAACTTTCGATGAAATCGGAGATGACTATCAAAAATGGCGGATTCATTTGCATCTTTCTAGAGCGTATGAATTAATTAAAGATTTTGAAAATCAAGAATCAAATTTATTAAAGGCATATCAAATCACTACTTCTAAGCACATCCGAATGGATGAAGGTTATGCCTTATACAACATCTTACTATTTTATAAAGATCATGGGCCGCTTAAAACGTTTAATGAATTCCTTAAAAAGTATTTGTTGTTTTCACAAGATAGCCAACATGATTCTAAGCATCAGGCATTGATGAATTTATTTATAGATGAAGAGGAAGCCATCAAAAGTATTGAAAATTATCTTTCTTCTGAAGATGGAAAACTATATTTCAAAGTTGGAAGATGCAATCTCAGTGTTTTATTAGCCCGGCTCTATCTTAACAATGGATATAGACTAAAGGCAAAAAACATGCTGATTGACATTTCTTCAACATGTGGAGGATTGGAAACAAAAGATCAAATCCAAGCTTGTGAGGATTTAATCTCTATTTATAAAAAAGAAAAAGATTTTGAAAATGCTGTTATTCAATATGATCGTTTAATCAGCTTTAGAGATTCAATCAGTCATAGTGAGCAGATTAAAGCAGTCTATGATTATAAAGAAAAATATGAAAGCGAGAAAAAAGATAAGGTCATTTTAAATCAAAAACTTACCGTACAAAAAAGCAGAATCCAACTTATTACTTTGGGATTAGGAATTTTGATTTTGAGTTCGATTGGTCTTTTTACTTGGATCATTTTTAAGAAAAGACGTAAAAGAGAATTGCTTTTGCAGAAAAAAGAAATGGAACAGTTGCAAATAAAAAATGAGCTAATTGCTTTTGAAGCCATGATAGAAGGCGAGGAAAAAGAACGAACAAGGCTGTCAAGAGAATTGCATGATGGAATAGGAGCTTTACTTATGAACATTAAAGCCAGATTTCAATTATTATTAAAATCATCCGAAGACAAAGAAGCTTTAGAACCTACGGCTTTGCTAATAGATAAAACGTATGATGAAGTCCGAAGAGTTTCTCATAACCTTATGCCTAATTCTTTGCAGATGTTGGGTTTAAAAGGAGCAATTGAAGATCTAGCTTATACTAATAGTCATGCAAACTTGCATATTGAGACGCAAATAAAAGGAATGGAAAATGAACTAGATAAAAACAAATCACTAATTCTTTTTCGGATTATCCAAGAACTCATCACAAATGCCATCAAACATTCAAAAGGGAATAATATATTAATTCAACTAATAAAGCAAGATCAATTATTAAGTTTATCAGTTGATGACAATGGGCTTGGATTTGATGCTAATCAATTCAATGAAAATGGGTTAGGTTTATCTAATATTAAGTCCCGTGTAAAATACTTAAGGGGAGAACTTGATATCGATTCTACTTTAGGGGAAGGGAGTTCATTTAATATCCTAATACCTTATAAGCAATTATTGAATTCAAAAGAATAAGCATTGATCAGAGCGTTAAAAAAAAAGGCCACCTTTTTTAGAAGGTGGCCTTTTTTTTATTTTGATTATCATTTAAGAAACAGGAGATTTTTGAAGTGCGGCAAGCATTGTTTCTCCAATTTTAGCTGGAGAGCTTACTACATGAATCCCACATTCTTCCATGATTCTCATTTTAGCTTCTGCAGTATCTTCTGCTCCACCAACAATTGCGCCGGCATGTCCCATTGTTCTTCCTTTTGGAGCAGTTTGTCCAGCTATAAAACCTACAACAGGTTTAGTCGCATTTTCTTTTATCCATCTTGCTGCATTTGCTTCCATGCTTCCTCCAATTTCACCAATCATAATGATGCCATCAGTATCAGGATCATTCATTAGCAATTCTACAGCGTCCTTTGTTGTCGTGCCAACAATTGGATCTCCTCCTATACCGATACAAGTACTTTGGCCCAAACCAGCTTTAGTGACTTGATCTACTGCTTCATAAGTTAAGGTTCCAGATCTTGATACAATCCCAATTCTCCCTGGGTTGTGAATAAAGCCAGGCATGATGCCACATTTTGCTTCACCAGGAGTCATTACTCCAGGACAGTTAGGTCCTACTAAGCGAGTAGACGGTCTATCGTTTAGATAAGATTTTACTCTAACCATATCTTGTACTGGGATGCCTTCTGTAATACAGATGACTACTTTGATTCCAGCATCTGCTGCTTCCATTATTGCGTCTGCCGCAAATTTTGGAGGGACAAATATGATGGATGTATCTGCACCTACTTTGTTTACAGCTTCAGAAACTGTATTAAAAACAGGCTTACCTAAATGTTCTTGACCACCTTTACCAGGAGTCACTCCACCGACAATGTTTGTCCCATATTCAATCATTTGACCAGAGTGAAAAGATCCTTCTTTTCCAGTAAAACCCTGAACGATAATCTTAGAATGTTTAGTAACTAATACAGACATTTTTATTTATTTAGTTCAATGATGAAAACATCTTCATCATCTTTTTTCATATAATATTGCTCTCGAGCAAATTTTTCTTTATTCACTTTTAACTCAGCAAGTTCAGTTTCTGTATTGCTGATCTTTTCTAACAATTCATTTTTCTCTTCTTCAAGTTTTGCTAATTTATTTGAAGAATTTAATTGGCTTTGGATTTTATTTGCATCAAAAAACAACATCCACATTGCAAACAGCAAGAATGCTAAGAGATAAATATTTCTGAGCGGATTTAATCGAGTAATAATCGAATTTGGGAAATTGCGTTTCATAAAATATAGTGTTAAATATCAAAGATAATAAATTCCAAAGGTGTTCTTTACCTTAAAATTGATTTTCCAGGAAAAATAGCCATATCCCCTAATTCTTCTTCTATCCTTAATAATTGGTTGTATTTAGCAATTCTATCAGAACGCGATGCAGAACCAGTTTTTATCTGGCCTGTATTTAAAGCTACCGCAAGATCAGCAATGGTGGTGTCTTCTGTTTCACCAGATCTGTGACTCATTACTGAGGTAAAAGAATTTCTATTCGCTAAACTTACTGCATTGATTGTTTCAGTCAAGGAACCTATTTGATTTACTTTAACTAAGATTGAATTAGCCGCTTTGATGTCAATGCCTTTTTGCAATCGGACTGTATTCGTTACAAAAAGATCGTCACCTACAATCTGAGTTCTATTTCCAATTTCGTTTGTTAATTTAACCCAACCATCCCAATCATCTTCGTGCAATCCATCTTCAATAGACAGTATTGGATATTTCTTAGTCCAATCTTTCCAATAAGCAACCATTTCATCAGAGCTTAATTTTCTACCATCACTAGATTCAAAATGATACACTTTGCTTTTCTCATCATAAAATTCTGAAGCGGCAGCATCCATTGCTATAAAGATGTCTTCGCCAGGCTGATAGCCAGCTTTTTCAATTGCTTGTAAAACAGTTTCAATAGCTTCTTCATTTGATTTGATGTTTGGAGCAAATCCTCCTTCATCTCCAACATTAGTAGAGTAGCCTTTAGATTTTAAAACTTTTTTAAGTGTATGAAATACTTCGACACCCATTCTCAAGGATTCAGAAAAGGAGTCTGCCCCAACAGGCATAATCATAAATTCTTGAAAGTCTATGCTATTATCAGCATGAGATCCGCCATTCAAGATGTTCATCATTGGAACAGGAATCGTCCTAGCATTCACGCCACCGATGTATCTATACAAAGGTAAACCTAAATCATCTGCAGCAGCTTTTGCAATAGCCATCGAAACACCTAAAATGGCATTAGCTCCTAACCTAGATTTATTTTTAGTTCCATCTAATTTCAACATCAATTGATCATGCATTACTTGATCATATACAGGTAGTCCTAACAACTCATCCGCTATTTCATTCATCACATTTACACAAGCCTTAGTAACACCTTTGCCCAGGTATCTTTTAGGGTCTGCATCTCTTAATTCTACGGCTTCATATTTTCCAGTAGATGCTCCCGAAGGAACTGCAGCCATACCATGTGCGCCTGATTCAGTTAGCACTTCTACTTCGACAGTAGGATTTCCTCTAGAATCTAAAATTTCTCTGGCAGTAATATCAATGATTAAACTCATTAAATGGTTTGTTTTTTATTTTCTAATAATGAAGATTTTATCATCGTCTTAAATTCTTCAAAAAGATATCTTGCATCATGAGGTCCTGGAGAAGCTTCGGGATGATATTGAACTGAAAAGGCTTTTTTCCCTACCACACTAATCCCTTCGATTGTATCATCGTTAAGATTTACATGAGTGATGTTTACTTTATCAGCATTTTGCTTTATCGCTTCTGCTTTCACTCCAAAGCCATGGTTTTGGCTGGTTACTTCGCATTTTCCTGACACCAAGTTTTTCACTGGATGATTTAGGCCTCTATGTCCGTTCTTCATTTTGTAAGTTCCGATACCTACTGCTAGAGCTAATAATTGATGTCCTAAACAAATACCAAACATAGGTTTGTCTTCATTTAAAGCTTCTTTTGCTAAATCTATTGCATAGGTCATGGAAGCTGGATCACCTGGGCCATTAGAGAGGAATACCCCATCAGGATTCCATTGTTTTATTTCTGAGTAAGTAGTTTTTGCAGGAAATACTTTTAAATACATTCCAAGATTTGCCATGCAATTTAAGATGCTCTTTTTAACACCATAATCTAGAACAGCAATTTTAATCTCCGCATTAGAATCACCTATTAGATAAGCTTCTTTAGTGCTAACTTTTGAAGCAAGCTCAAGGCCTTCCATAGAAGGTACTTCATTTAGCATGATCTTCAGCTTGTCGAGATCTAATTCTGAAGAGGAGATGATGGCATTCATTGCACCAGCTTCTCTGATTCTTTTTACTATAGCTCTAGTATCAACATCAGAAATTGCCACCATATCATTCTCTTCAAAATAATTCTGAATTGAAGTATCAGCCAACAATCTTGAATATTTATCATTAAACTTTTTACAAACCAAACCAGCAATTTTCATTCCTTGTGATTGGCTATCACTGTTTTTTATCCCATAATTTCCAATGTGAGAATTTGTAGTTACCATTATCTGTCCAAAATAAGATGGGTCTGTAAATACTTCTTGATAACCCGTCATTCCAGTATTGAAACAAATTTCTCCGGTAGCAATACCTATTTTTCCTGCGGCTTTACCTTCAAAGTAGGATCCATCTGCTAAAAGTAAGATTGCTTTATTATTTTCTTTTAATTCCATTAAAATTTAATTGGCATTCATAAAATTTATACAAAGATACATTAGTGAAAATAAAAAAGGCAACATCTTCTAACAGATATTGCCTTTTTAATATTTCATAAAACAAATGTTTATTCTTCTTCAGAAGCTGCTGAATCAACGACTTTACCACCATCCAATTCATCCTGCCATTTCTCAAGTGCCTCCCATTCACCTTTTGAAGCCATTTCAGCTTGTTTAGGCCATGTTGTTGGATCATGAGCTGCATATCTAGCCCCAGCTGCTGCTAGTATTTCTTTTACTTTATCAGCAGATGTTCCTGCTAAAGCTGCGAAGGTATTGATGCCATCAGCATTTAACAATTCTTCTATTTTTGGTCCTATTCCTTCAATCTTCTTTAAATCATCTGCTTCTCCACTTGCTGCTTCTTTAACTACTGCTGCTGTAGTTGCTGCTTTAGCGGTTGTCTTAGCGGCAGTATTTGCGCCATCTGCAGTTTTCGTTTTAGATCCTCTTCTTGTTCTCTTCTTCTTAGAAGTTCCTTCTTTAGATGCCGTTTTTCCACCTGTGTAGATTGTATTGTAATCAACAAACTCTATCATTGCCATTTCAGCACCGTCTCCTTTTCTCCATCCAGTTTTTATTACTCTCAAATATCCTCCTGGTCTTGTTGCCACCTTAGCTGAAATATCTCCAAAGAGTTCGTTTACAGCTTCTTTATTTTGAAGGTATCCAAACACTACTCTTCTTGAGTGTGTAGTATTTGTTTTTGATTTTGTTACGAGCGGTTCAACGTAGGTCCTCAAGGCTTTAGCTTTAGCCAAAGTGGTACTTATTCTTTTATGTTTTACAAGTGCAATGGTTAAATTTTTCAGCAAGGCTTTTCTGTGAGCTGATTTTCTTCCTAAGTGGTTGTACTTTTTACCGTGTCTCATGACAATTTTTTTTTAATTTGTTAACCTCGCAACATAAACAACATCCAAATTGGGAGTTTATAATTGCAATGAATGCAGCATTTATATGCTACATTTCCTCTTTACCTATAGTAAAGAATTTATTGAAGATTACTCTTCGTCTAATTTATACTTTGACAAGTCCATACCGAAAGTAAGTCCTTTTTCAGTCAATAATTCTTCTATTTCTACTAGAGATTTTTTACCAAAGTTTCTAAACTTAAGCAATTCGTGTGTATCATACTTTACCATCTCGCCTAGAGAATTGATTTTTGCAGCTTTAAGACAATTGTATGCTCTTACTGATAAATCTAAATCTTCTAAAGAAGTCTTAAGTAATTTACGCATATGAAGGATATGCTCATCCACGATATTATCTTCTCTATCTTTTTCACTATCGAAGGTGATGTTTTCATCAGTAATAAGCATCAAGTGTTGAATTAAAATTCTTGAAGCTTCTTTTACTGCATCTTCAGGGTGAATAGTACCATCAGTGGTTACATCCAAAGTTAATTTTTCATAGTCAGTTCTTTGCCCAACTCTCGTATTAGAAACTTTGTAAGCAACATTTTTTATAGGTGTATAGATGGCATCAATAGGAATAACTCCAATTGGTGCATCTTTAGGAAGATTTTCATCTGCTGGCTTGTAGCCTCTACCTTTAGTAACAGTCAATTCAATTTCCATGTTAACGAAAGGCTCCATGTTACAGATCAATAAATCTGGATTCATGATTTTAAAAACATTAGTGTGTTCTTCGATGTCTTTAGCTCTAAATTCTTCTTTACCACTAATAGTCATGTATATTTTTTCAGAACCGAGGTCTTCGTCTGAAATTAATTGCTTTATTCTAACTTGCTTAAGATTAAGCACGATATCTACTACATCTTGAACGACACCTTTTATGGTAGAAAATTCATGATCAACTCCAGCTATTCTAATCGCAGAAATAGAAAAACCTTCTAAAGAAGAAAGTAATACTCTTCTGATAGAGTTTCCTATAGTCTGACCAAATCCAGGCTCGAGTGGTTTAAATTCAAAAGTACCTTCAAAGTCAGTTGCTTTTTGAAGAATGATCTTATCTGGTTGTTGAAAATTAAGAATGCTCATATAGTCTTTCTTTTTTTAGGATAGTGTCAAAAATGAAAATATTACTTAGAGTAAAGTTCCACAATTAATTGCTCGTTGATTTTTTCAGGAATTTGATCCTTAGGTGGATAATCTAAAAAGACTCCTTCCATTTTATCAGCATTAAATTCAACCCAACTGTGTTTTTTTGCTTCACCACTACCAACATTTTCTTGAACTATACCTAGGTTTTGAGATTTGCCTCTTACAGAAACAATGTCACCAGGTTTCAATAAAGTTGAAGGAATATTATTTAATACTCCGTTTAGAATGATGTGTTTATGGTTTACCAATTGTCTAGCAGCTCTTCTTGTAGGAGCTAAGCCTAATCTATAAACTGTGTTATCTAATCTAGCTTCAAGAAATTGTAAAAGGATTTCACCAGTTACACCACTTTTTGAATTCGCCTTTTCGAAAAGGTTTCTAAATTGTCTTTCTAACACACCATAAGTATATTTTGCTTTTTGCTTCTCCATTAGTTGAAGCGCATAGTCAGACTTTTGCTTTCTCCTTTTGCCATTTCCATGTTGACCTGGAGGATATTTTCTTTTTTCAAAAGATCTATCGAATCCAAAAATAGATTCGCCGAAACTTCTTGATTTTTTTGTCTTAGGACCTGTGTACCTTGCCATATTGAATTACCTTTAAAAGCTTTTTAAACTCTTCTTCTTTTTGGAGGACGGCAACCGTTATGCGGTATTGGCGTCATATCCTTGATTCTTGAAATTTTAATTCCTACACCATCAATTGCTCTGATGGCAGCTTCTCTACCTGCCCCTGGGCCTTTAACAAAAACCTCAGCTGCTCTCATTCCTGCTTCATAAGCAACTTTAGCTGCATCGTTAGCTGCTATTTGTGCTGCATAAGGCGTATTTTTCTTAGAGCCTCTAAAACCTGCTTTACCAGCAGAAGCCCAAGAAATTACTTGACCACTTTTATTGGTCAATGAAATGATTATATTATTAAAACTGGCCTGAATGAAAACCTTTCCTTCAGTGTCAATTTTTACTTTTCTTTTTTTAACTTTTTTTCCTTTAGCCATTAGCTCAGCATTAAATTAACTCAGATAAATAAATTACTTAGTTGCCTTCTTCTTATTAGCAACCGTTTTACGCTTACCTTTTCTTGTTCTGGCATTTGTTTGTGTTCTTTGGCCTCTTACAGGAAGACCACGACGATGTCTTAATCCTCTATAACAACCAATATCCATCAAACGCTTGATGTTAAGCTGTACTTCCGATCTAAGTTCACCTTCAACTTTGAAAGTATTTTGGATGTAACCAGAAATTGTTTTGATGTTATCATCATTCCAATCTGTTACTTTGACACTATGATCAATACCAGCTTCGTCTAATATTTTTTGTGCACGTGATGGTCCTATCCCATAAATATAGGTAAGTCCAATAATTCCTCTTTTATTTCTAGGAAGGTCTACGCCTGCGATTCGAGCCATATTATTACCGTTTTTTTATCCTTGTCTTTGTTTGAACCTAGGATTCTTTTTGTTAATAATGTAAAGTTTTCCTTTTCTCCTCACGATCTTGCATTCTGCAGATCTTTTCTTGATCGATGCTCTTACTTTCATAATACACTGAATTTAAATTATTTATATCTATATGTAATTCTTCCTCTCGATAAGTCATAAGGTGAAATTTCAACTTGAACTTTATCTCCTGGTAGTATTCTAATATAGTGCATTCTCATTTTTCCTGATATGGTGGCAACAATTAAATGTCCATTTTCTAACTGTACTCTGAACATTGCGTTTGACAATGCTTCAGCGATTACTCCGTCTTGCTTAATTAAGTCTTGCTTGGCCATATCCCAATTTTGGTGTGCAAAGATACAAATTTTTTGATAGAATGTTTTGAATTAAAGCTTCTAAACATTGGCTAATTCTTCAGTTTTTACCCTTACTTCTCTAACATTGGCGTTTTTAGCTATTTCAGCCTCTATTAAAGCATGATCAGATAGTATATCAGCTTTACCTTTTCTCACACATATGGTATGTTCATAATGTGCTGAAGGAGTAGCATCTTTACTTACGACAGTCCAACCATCGTTTAATTGTTTAACATCTTTTGTTCCTAAATTGATCATTGGTTCAATAGCAATCACTAAACCTGACTTCATTAGCGGTCCTCTTCCTCTTTTTCCATAATTAGGCACTTCGGGTGCCTCATGCAAAGATCTTCCAATGCCATGCCCTACCAATTCTCTAACAACTCCGTATTTATGTTGCTTTTCGCAATAATTTTGAATTTCAAAACCTATGTCTCCAATTCGTTTTCCATGAACTGCAGACTCAATACCTTTGTATAAAGAGGTATTAGTTGTTTCTAAAAGATTCATGATTTCATCTGATATTTCCCCTAATGCAAATGTATAAGCAGAGTCTCCATAAAAGTCATTGATATAGGTTCCACAATCTATGGATACTATATCTCCTTCTTTAAATACGATACTACTTGGAATACCATGAACGACTTGTTCATTTATTGAAATGCATAAGGATCCTGGAAAACCTCTATATCCTTTAAAAGCAGGTTCTGCTCCATGATCTCTAATAAGTGCTTCTGCTTCTTTATCCAAAGCTAAACCAGTTACTCCTGGTTTAATCTTAGAAGCAACGTGGGCTAAGGTTTTACAGACTAGCAAACAGCTTTGTCTTATTAATTCAACTTCTTCATCTGTCTTGTAATAAATCATAAATTGCCAGTTACTTATTTAATGCAAATATTTACAACCAATAAGTATTGAAAAAGTTGTTTTCCATAATATTTTTGAATTACATACTTGCGCCGATGCCTTGGACACGACTTCTACCTTGTATTCTTCCTGACTTAACTAAACCATCATACTTTCTCATTAATAAGTAACTTTCAATTTGTTGGAGTGTATCTAAGACAACTGCAACAAGGATAAGTAATGATGTACCACCAAAGAATAAGGCAAGCGCTAGGTTTACACCAAAGCCAGCTACAATTGCAGGAAGAATTGAAATCAAGCCTAAGAATATTGAACCGGGGAGGGTAATTCTTGTAGTGACTGTATCAATAAAATCTGCGGTATTTTTACCTGGTTTAACCCCAGGGATAAATGCGTTTTGTCTTTTTAAGTATTCTGCGTATTGTTGTGGATTTACTAATAGAGCAGTGTACACATATGTGAAGATTACTACAAGTAAAAAGTAAACAATGTTATAAGGCATTGAAGTAATGTCATTAAAAGCATTTAACCAAGTACTTCCACCTTCCGCTGGGTTTGTAAAAAACTGAGCTACTGTTCCGGGTAAAAACATCAAAGCTTGAGCAAAGATAATAGGCATTACACCTGCAGCATTTACTTTTACTGGAATATAATCTCTATTACCGGCTAAGGGCATTTGGTTATTACCTCTTCCTATAATTCTTTTGGCAAATTGAATTGGGATTTTTCTAACTCCTTGGACAATCAATACGGTGACCAGCGTAACTGCACAGAAAGCTAAGATCACAAGAATTAGCATGAATGGATTTCCTTGTCCAGTAAATTCTCCAATTGCTGCTGAAGGTAATGTTGCGATGATACCAATGGTAATCAAAAGAGATACACCATTTCCGATTCCTTTATCTGTAATTTTTTCACCCAACCACATGGCAAAGATAGTCCCTGCACAAAGGATGATTATGTTAGATACCCAGAAAATTCCCATATCTATGTTAGGGCTAATAGCTCCTGGTGTTGTTTGTAGATATTTTAAGTACCCTGCTCCTTGAACAAGGGTAATGAATACTGTTAAAATTCTTGTGATTTGGCTTAATTTTTTTCTTCCAGACTCTCCTTCTTTTTGTTGAAGTCTTTGAAAGTAAGGAACGGCAAATCCAAGTAATTGAATTATAATGGATGCGGTAATGTAGGGCATGATCCCTAGAGCAAAGATTGCTGCATTTTTAAATGCTCCTCCTGAGAATACATTAATCAGACCTAATAAATCATCTGGTGAATTACTAATAGACCCTTCTAGCGCACCTCTATTTACACCTGGTAAAATAATAAAAGAACCTACTCTATAGAAAAATAACATAGCTATAGTGAAAAGGATTCTATCCTTCAATTCCTTTATGCTCCAAATATTCTTTAGGGTCTGAATAAATTTCTTCATTATAACGGTTTAAGCGACAGTAATACTTCCTCCAGCCTTTTCGATGGCATCTTTTGCATTAGAAGAGCAAGCATGAGCTTGTACTTCAAGTTTTGTGCTCAATTCACCATTTCCAAGAATCTTAACCTTCTTATTCTTATTTACTATCCCATTGGAAACTAAAAACTCGATGTCAATCTTTGATGTACGATATTTTTCTGAAATAGATACTAGTCTTTCCAAATTTATCGGCACAAACGCCACTCTATTTGGGTTTTTAAACCCTCTCTTCGGTAGACGCATTTGAAGCGGCATTTGACCACCTTCAAAATTTCTTTTTCTGCTGTAACCAGATCTGGATTTTGCTCCTTTATGTCCTCTGGTAGAGGTTCCACCTTTACCAGAACCTTGGCCCCTGGCAATTCTTTTTCCACTTTTTACAGCACCTTTTGCTGGTCTTAAATTATGAAGTTCCATCACTGCGATGTTTTAATAGTTAAATATTTTCAACCTTCACTAAATGGTTGATCTTATTGATCATTCCTTGAATCTGGTCATTGACATTATGTTCAACGCTTTGATTCATTTTACGCAAGCCTAGAGCTTTCATAGTATCTTTTTGTCTCTTTGATCTATCGATCACACTTTTAACTTGAGTTATTCTTACGCGTGCCATTTTAAATGAATTCTAATTTTATCAATTAACCATTGAATACCTTATCAATGGAGATTCCTCTTGTTCTAGCAATAGTTTCAGCGTTTCTTAATTTACTTAAAGCATCAAATGTTGCTTTAACCACATTATGTGGGTTAGAAGAGCCTTGAGATTTTGCTAATATATTTTGAATACCTGCCATTTCTAATACAGCTCTCATTGCACCACCTGCAATTACACCTGTACCTTCAGAAGCTGGTTTGATTAAAACTTTTCCTGCCCCGTATTTTCCTAGTTGAGAATGAGGGATGGTTCCTTTATGGATAGGCACTTTAACAAGATTCTTTTTAGCATCATCAATTGCCTTTTGAATTGATTCTGAAACATCTCTTGCTTTACCTAAACCATGTCCGATTGTTCCTTTTCCATCTCCTACTACGACAACGGCAGCGAAACTAAATGTTCTACCCCCTTTCGTTACTTTAGCAACACGGTTAAGGTTTACCAACTTTTCTTTTAGCTCTTTTTCAGAAGCTTTTATTCTATCGTTCTTTTTAGCCATCGATTTTGATTTAGATATTTAAGCCCGCCTCTCTAGCAGCATCCGCTAAAGCTTTAATTCTACCATGATATAAAAAACCGCCTCTATCAAAAACTGCGTTTCCAATATTTTTAGCGCCTGCTTTTTCAGCAATTAGTTTTCCAACAGCTTTTGCTTGATCAATTTTATTAGCACTTTTTACTTCTTTATGCGAAGCAGCACAAATTGTTGCACCAGCTCTGTCATCAATAAGTTGACAGGAGATTCCTTTGTTACTTCGATATACGCAAAGTCTAGGATTATTGGCAGTACCATTAATCTTTTTACGTATTCTTAAGTGAATTCTTTTTCTACTTTCTCTTTTTGAAAGTCCCATTGCTTAAAAGTTATAATGTTTATTAACCAGCAGTCTTACCCTGCTTACGTCTAATTTGTTCTCCTTCAAATCTAATTCCTTTCCCTTTATAAGGTTCTGGTTTTCTAAATCCTCTAATCTTTGCAGCGACCTGTCCAACAAGTTGCTTATCGATACTTTCTAAATGGATTTTAGGAGGTTGTCCTTTTTCCATAACAGCATCAAGTTTTACATCATCAGGAACATAAAAGAAAATTGGGTGAGAATAACCTAAACTCAATTCCAATAAATTTCCTGTATTAGCACATCTATAACCTACACCATGTAACTCAAGTGTTTTTTTACACCCTTCTGTTACACCTGTAATCATGTTATTGATTAATGAACGATACAAGCCATGCATTGACTTGCTTCTTTTTTGTTCATTGTGTCTTTTAACCACCATGGTACCGTCTTCCATTTCCAAGCTCAAACCAGCATCTACTTGCTGTTTAAGTTCTCCTTTTGGTCCTTTCACAGTTACCATGTTTCCTTTAGAAACATCTATAGTAACTCCTGCTGGGATTGATATTGGTGCATTTCCTATTCTAGACATCTTTTTATATTTATTCTAGTATACGTAACAAATCAATTCTCCTCCTACATTGTCTTTACGAGCTTTTTTATCAGTCATAAGACCTTTAGAGGTTGAAACGATACAAATTCCTAAGCCATTGATGATTAAAGGAATTTCAGTAGATCCAGAATATTTTCTCAATCCGGATTTCGAAAGTCTTCCTAATTTTGTGATTGCAGGTTTTTTCGTTTCATTATCATACTTAAGTGCTATATTAATTAGCCCTTGCTTGCCCGCATCGTCATCAAATTTATATTTCAAGATATAACCTTGATCATACAAGATCTCTGTTATACTTTTTTTCATTTTTGAAGCAGGAATTTTAACAATACGGTGACCTGCTCTTTGAGCATTTCTCACTCTTGTCAAATAATCTGCTATTGGATCAGTTACTGCCATTGATTCTTATATTTATTTTGTTACCAGCTAGCTTTTGTTATTCCTGGTATTTTTCCTTCGAGTGCCATTTTTCTAAACATTACTCTACAGATACCAAATTTTCTCATGTAGCCTTTAGGTCTTCCAGTTAGCTTGCATCTATTATGCAATCTCTTTCTCGAAGAATTTCTTGGAAGTTTATCTAAAGCATCCCAATCTCCAGCTTCTTTAAGTTTTTTTCTAAGATCAGCATGTTTGGCCACCATTTTGGCTCTTTTTACTTCTCTTGCTATAACTGATTTTCTTGCCATGATTAATTTTAATTTCTTTGGTTTTTAAATGGAAGGCCCATCTCTTTTAAAAGAGCTAAGGCTTCAGCATCAGTTTTTGCAGTTGTTACAAAACTAATGTCCATACCAGTTATCTTATTTACTTTATCGATATCGATTTCAGGAAATATTATCTGTTCGGTAATACCCATTGAGTAATTACCTCTTCCATCAAAACTTTTATCGTTAATGCCTCTAAAATCTCTTACCCTTGGCAAAGCAACGGTAACAAGTCTATCAAGGAATTCAAACATTTTTGTTGCTCTTAAGGTTACCCTTGTTCCAATCACCATTCCTTCTCTCAGTTTAAAGTTTGAAACTGATTTTTTTGCTACTGTAGGAACAGCTTTTTGGCCTGCAATGTTAGACATTTCTACTCTTGCCGTTTCTGCTAGCTTCTTATCTTGAGATGCCATTCCAACACCTTGATTTAAGCAAATCTTTACAAGTTTCGGCACTTGCATGACTGTCTTATATTTAAATTGCTCCATTAATTTTGGGACAACTTCTTCTTTGTACTTGGTCTCTAATCTAGGTATATAACTCATTACTTAATTATTTCACCGGATTTCTTGGCATAGCGAACTAGCTTACCGTCAACTAATTTTCTTCCTGTTCTTGTCGGCTCACCTGTTTTAGGATCAACCAACATTAAATTTGATATATCGATTGGTGTTGAAATATCATTTATTCCTCCAGGCGCTTCGTTCGTAGGTTTTGTGTGTTTCTTTCTAATGTTCACATTTTCTACAACTGCCTTATTTTTTCCTGGAAACACCTTCACTACTTCTCCACTTGTTCCTTTATAAGCTCCAGAGATTACTTGTACAGTATCTCCTTTCTTAATTTTAATCTTGAAGGTTTTCTTCTTGTTACTTGTTTTATTCTTGATAGACATTCTGATTGATTTATAGTACCTCAGGTGCTAATGAAACAATTCTCATATAATCTTTATCTCTTAGTTCTCTTGCTACTGGGCCAAAAATACGTGTACCTCTAGGTTCATCTGAGGCATCTAATAATACGACGGCATTGTCATCAAATCTAATATAGGTTCCGTCTTTTCTTCTTATTTCTTTCCTGGTTCTAACAACTACTGCTTTTGAAACCGTTCCTTTTTTTACTCCACCTGGAGAGGCATCTTTAACTGACACAACAATTTGATCACCTACAGAGGCATACCTTCTTTTAGATCCTCCAAGTACTCTTATACAAAGGACTTCTTTTGCGCCGCTATTATCAGCTACTTTTAATCTTGATTCTTGCTGTATCATTTTCTTTTTATTAGGGTCATTTCAGACCATTTTATTACTTAGCTCTGTCGATAATTTCTACCAAACGCCATCTTTTTCTTTTACTTAATGGCCTTGATTCTACTATTTTAACCGTATCTCCTACGTTACACTCATTCTTTTCATCATGAGCCATAAATTTCTTGCTCTTCTTAAGATACTTCCCATAAATAGGGTGCATAATTTGTCTTACTACACTAATGGTAATTGACTTATCCATTGATGAACTAGTCACCACACCAACTCTTGACTTCCTATGCTTTTGCTTTATTTCAGTTACTTCTGACATAAGTCTTATCGTTTATTTTTTCTTCTTCTTCTAATTTTTGATCTACCAGCTATTTCTTCTGGTGTCATTGCTTTAAGCTGTCTTCTTCTATCTTCAGCTAACAACCTTGCAACATCCCTTCTTACTTCTCTTAGTTGAAGAGGATTGTCAAGACCTTTAACAGAGTGATCAAACTTTAACTTCTGAAACTGAGTTTGTGTACTTTCAATTTCAGCTTGTAGATCAGCGTCTGAAAATTCTTGAAGTTCTAAATATTTTTTTGTAGCCATGGCTAAATTATATTTCTATGCTATTGATCAAAATCTCTTCTCACAACAAATTTTGTGAGTAATGGTAATTTTTGAGCTGCAAGTCTCAATGCTTCTTTAGCAGTCTCTAATGGTACACCGTCCATTTCAAACATTATTCTACCCGGTTTTACTTGAGCAACATAATGGTCTAAAGCTCCTTTTCCCTTTCCCATCCGAACCTCTTGTGGTTTTGATGTAATCGGTTTGTCTGGAAAAATTCTGATCCAAACTCTACCCTCTCTTTTCATGTACCTCGTCATGGCCACACGGGCTGCTTCTATCTGTCTGTTAGTGATTCTTCCCGAACCTAAAGATTTTAAGCCAAAAGAACCAAAACTAATGGTGCTACCTCTATAGGCAATCCCTGTATTTCTTCCTTTATGTGCTTTTCTATATTTAGTCCTTTTCGGTTGTAACATCTTCTTATTTTTCTATTAAATATGGCTCCTAAGCCCCAAAAAAGTTGGGCAAAGGTACAGCTTTTTTTCTTTATTATCTTCGATTTTGATTTCTACCTCCTCTACCTCCTCTTCTATCTCCGCCTCTTCTATCAGAACGCTTACCTTTATCCACTCCAACATTTGGAGAAAGGTCTCTTTTACCTAAAACTTCTCCTTTACATATCCATACCTTAACCCCAATTTTTCCATATACAGTAAGGGCTTCAACAAGGGCATAATCTATGTCTGCTCTAAAGGTATGTAAAGGAGTTCTACCTTCTTTATATTCTTCGGATCTTGCCATTTCCGCTCCATTCAATCTCCCAGAGATTCTAATCTTGATCCCTTCAGCTCCTGCACGAATTGCAGATTGAATCGCCATTTTAATAGCTCTTCTATAATTTATTCTTGCTTCAATTTGCTTAGCAACTTGCTCTCCTACTATATAAGCATCCATTTCAGGTTTTCTGATTTCAACGATGTTGATTTGGATGTCTTTACTGGTCAACTTTTTCAACTCCTCTTTAATTCTATCTACTTCTGATCCACCTTTGCCAATGATAATACCTGGTCTAGAAGTATGGATGGTTACCGTGATTCTTTTTAGGGTTCTTTCTATGATAATTCTAGAAATTCCTCCTTTAGAGATACGGGCTCTCATGTATTTTCTGATCCTCTCATCTTCTACCACCTTATCACCAAAATCATTTCCTCCAAACCAGTTGGATTCCCATCCTTTGATGATCCCTAATCTATTACCTATTGGATTTGTCTTTTGACCCATTATTAATTATTTAAAATTTATTCTTCTTCTCCTGCTGTATTAGAAGCTTTATCTAATTCAGTTGGTTTTCTATTTTCAACTATAATTGTTACATGGTTAGTACGTTTTCTGATTCTATGAGCTCTACCATGTGGCGCTGGTCTAAACCTTTTAAGCATAAAGCCTTTGTTTACCAATGCTGTTTTTACATAGAGGTCATGATCATCTGCACTTACCGTTTGTCCATTTTTGTATTCCCAATTTGCAATAGCAGAAAGGAGCACTTTTTCTGCGAATGTTGCAGCTTCTTTTTTCGTAAACTTTAGGATATCTAAAGCTTCACTAATATTTCTTCCTCTTATGTTATCTACCACTAGTCTCATTTTTCTTTCAGACAAAGGGCAGTTTTTTAATTTAGCTAATGCTTCCATGTTCTTAATTTTCTATAAGTGATTATCTGTTACCAGAGTGTCCTTTATATGTTCTAGTCGGAGAAAATTCACCTAATTTATGACCGACCATATTTTCAGTGACAAATACAGGGATAAATGTTTTTCCATTATGAACGGCAATAGTTTCTCCAACCATATCAGGAATAATCATTGAAGACCTAGACCATGTTTTAATTACGGTCTTTTTCTTTGATTCCTTTGCCTTTCCTATTTTGGACATCAACTTATGAAAAACATAAGGCCCTTTTTTTATTGATCTAGCCATTATTACTTCTTATTTTTCTTCTTTCTCTTTGAAATAATCATTTTATCAGAATACTTCTTTAGCTTTCTAGTTTTTTGACCTTTAGCCATGATACCTGTTCTTGATCTTGGGTGACCACCTGAAGACTTACCTTCACCACCACCCATTGGGTGATCAACTGGATTCATTGCTACCCCTCTTGTTCTAGGTCTTCTTCCTAACCATCTTTTTCTTCCAGCTTTTCCTAATACTTGCTGTCCATGATCAGGGTTAGAAGTAGATCCAATAGTTGCTCTACACGATAGAAGTACTTTTCTTACTTCACCAGAAGGAAGTCTGACAGATGCATATTTATCTTCTCTTCCCATTAGTGTTCCGTAAGTCCCTGCACTTCTCGCCAATGCAGCTCCTTTTCCTGGTTTCAATTCAATTGCATGAATTACAGAACCTAGAGGAATGTCAGCAAGAAACATCGTGTTCCCAACATTAGGTGTTGCATTTTTTCCAGAAATTACTTTATCTCCAACTTTTAAACCATCCGGAGCAATGATGTAAGTTTTATCACTGTTTTCATATTGCAATAAAGCAATGAATGCAGATCTATTTGGATCGTATTCAATAGAAAGTACTTCAGCTTGAAAACCGTCATTATTTCTTTTGAAATCTATGATTCTATATCTACGTTTATGTCCACCACCACGGTAGCGCATAGTCATTCTACCCTTATTGTTACGCCCACCTGTTCTTTTGATCGGCGCCAATAAACTTTTTTCAGGTTTAGACTTAGTGATTTCAGAAAAGGTATTACCTACTCTAAATCTAGTACCTGGTGTTATTGGATTGTATTTTTTAGTTGGCATAATGCTCTCTTTTCAATTAATATTACATGTCACCGTAGAGGTCAAGTACTTCTCCTTCAACTAAAGTCACAATTGCTTTTTTGAAAGAAGAAACTCTACCTTTTACCATTCCAGCTTTAGTGTTTCTGCTTTTTGTTTTACCTGGCATCACCATAGTATTTACTCTTTCAACATTAACTCCGTATGCTTTTTCGATGGCATTACGAATCTCAATCTTGTTAGCTCTTCTGTGCACCACGAAAGAGTATTGACCTCTTTTTTCAGATAGCACTTCAGATTTTTCAGTGATTACTGGTTTAACTAAAATTTGCTTTTTCATTATAATCCTATTTGCTGAATTGCTCAATCAGTTTTCCTACTGAGCTTTCGCTCAAGACAACTGAATTAGCTTTCATAATGTCGTAAGTATTTAATTCATTGGCGCTTTTAATGTTAGCGTTTTGAATGTTTCTACCTGACAAATAAACAACTTTGTCATGTTCGCCTGTGATTAACAATAATTTCTTACCCGTTAAATCTAGGTTATTAATGATGTTATTAAATTCTTTTGTTTTAGGTGAGTCAAAAGTAAAATCTTCAACCACCATCAAGCTTCCAGAAGCAGCTTTGACACTCAAAGCACATTTTCTTGCTAATGCTTTGACCTTTTTATTCAACTTCAAGTTATAAGTTCTAGGTCTAGGTCCAAACACTCTACCACCACCTCTAAATAGAGGGTTTTTGATGTCACCGAATCTAGCGGTACCTGTTCCTTTCTGCTTTTTTATCTTCTTAGTGGAGCCTTTAACCTCTCCTCTTTCTTTTGCTTTATGTGTCCCTTGTCTTTTGTTAGCAAGATGTTGCTTAACATCAAGGTATACAGCATGCTGATTAGCATCAACACCGAAAATATTATCAGGCAAATCAATAGACTTTCCTGTTTTACTACCCTGTATATTTAATACGTCAAGTTTCATTCTTGATTATTTTTCTAAGATTACAAATGCACCCTTATGACCTGGCACAGCTCCTTTGATAAGGATTAAGTTTTTGTCAGGGAATATTTTTATTACTTCTAAGTTTTTCACTTTAACTCTATCAGTACCCATTCTTCCCCCCATTCTCATTCCTTTGAATACTCTTGCTGGGTATGAAGCTGCTCCAATAGAACCTGGAGATCTTTGCCTGTTGTGCTGACCGTGAGTAGCATCGTTTACACCTTTAAAGTTGTGTCTTTTTACAACACCTTGAAATCCTTTTCCTTTAGAAGTTCCGACTACACTGATCATATCGCCTTCAATAAAGACTTCAGAAACAGAGATAACATCCCCTAGTCCTTTTTCAGCGACAGCTGCAGGTTCTGCTCCTTCTTCAGAAGTAGGAGAAACCAAACCATCGACATCAAAATTTCTAAATTCTGACACCTTTTTCTTAGGTCCTGTGCCTGCTTTATCAAAATGGGTAAGCAATGCTTTGGAAGTGTTTTTAGCTTTTGCATCGCCAAAACCCAACTGTAAAGCATTGTAGCCATCAGATTCTTCAGTTTTAACTTGTGTAATAACACAAGGTCCCGCTTGTACCAAAGTACAAGCTACGTTCTTACCAGCTTTATCATAAACGCTGGTCATTCCGATTTTCTGTCCAATTAATCCATTCACGATTAATCTAGTTTTATATAGTATTCACCAAACATAGTGAAGACCCATTTCTAAATAAAGTAGGTATATAATATCAAAAAGCAGTATGCCTTAGGTGAGTTTGACTTGAATGTCAACTCCACTTGGCAGTTCCAACTTAGACAACGCGTCAACAGTTTTTTGTGTTGGCGTGTAGATTTCAATAAGGCGCTTGTGAGTGCGTAGCTGAAACTGCTCCCTAGATTTTTTGTTTACGTGAGGTGAACGTAAAACTGTAAAAATCTTTTTTTCAGTGGGCAGCGGAATCGGTCCGGTTATCACAGCACCACTTGTACGTACAGTCTTAACAATCTTCTCAGTAGATTTGTCTACTAGATTGTGATCATACGATCTAAGTTTGATTCTGATTTTCTGATTCATTACCCTTATTAAATTCTAAAATATTCTTTACAACCCTTGTTAAAGGGCTGCAAAGATAGTTTTTATTACATTAAAATCAAACAGTAAAAGAAAAAATTAAACCTTTACTGTTCCTTTTGCTTTTGCGATCACTTCATCAGCTACTCCTTTAGGAGCTGCTGCGTAATGCGAAAACTCCATTGTTGAATTTGCTCTTCCAGAAGTGATTGTTCTTAAAGAAGTTACATATCCAAACATTTCAGATAGTGGAACATCAGCTTGGATAGAAACTGCTCCTCCTGTTCTTGGCTCTTGAGACTTCGGTAAGCCTCTTCTTCTGTTTAAATCCCCAATTACTGATCCAGTGTATTCTTCTGGAGTCACTACTTCAAGTTTCATGATCGGTTCCATCAATACGGCACCTGACTTTGGCGCTGCAGCTCTAAAACCTTCTTTTGCACAAAGCTCAAAGGCAATAGGCTTAGAATCCACTGCGTGAGTCTTACCATCCACGATGGTCACTTTCATTGAATCCATTGTATAACCAGCTAAAACACCGTTATCCATCATGGCTTTAAAACCTTTCTGGACAGATGGGAAGTATTCTTTAGGAATAGATCCACCGGTAATTTTATTTACAAACTGAAGTTTTGTCTTTCCATTCTTAAATTCATCAGATTCTAAGAATTCTTCATCTGCAGGTCCCATAGAAAATTCTATCTCGGCAAACAAACCAGATCCACCTGATTGTTTCTTCAATCTTTCTCTATGTTCTACAGTTTTAGTTAATGCTTCCTTATAGTTAACCTGAGGTTGTCCTTGGTTACATTCAACTTTAAATTCTCTTCTTAATCTATCGACGATAATTTCTAAGTGAAGCTCACCCATACCGCTAATCACAGTTTGGTTAGTGTCTTCATCGTATTTTACTTTAAACGTAGGATCTTCTTCAGCTAATTTTGCTAAAGCCATCCCTAACTTATCCATGTCTTTTTGAGACTTAGGTTCTACAGCAACTCCGATTACTGGATCTGGGAAAGTCATACTTTCAAGAACAATAGGCTTGTCAAGATCACATAAGGTGTCACCAGTTCTGATGTCCTTAAATCCAACACCTGCAGCAATATCACCAGCACTTACCCTTGGAATAGGATTTTGCTTATTAGAGTGCATTTGAAAGATTCTTGAAATTCTTTCTTTCTTTTCAGTTCTTGTATTTAAAATATAAGATCCTGCATCTAGCGCTCCAGAGTAAACTCTAAAGAAACATAATCTTCCTACGAAAGGGTCAGTTGCAATTTTAAATGCTAAAGCGGCAAATGGTTCATTCTCGTCAGGCTTTCTTGATGTAGGTTCATCAGTTTTAGGATCGATTCCTTCTACTGCATCTACATCTAAAGGTGAAGGCAAGTAAGTACAAACGGCATCCAATAAAGCTTGAACTCCTTTGTTCTTAAATGCAGAACCACACATCATAGGTGTTATTGTCATATCAATGGCAGCCTTTCTGATTGCAGCCATCATTTCTTCTTTCGTAATTGAATCTGGATCATCAAAGAATTTCTCCATCAATGCTTCATCGTATTCAGCAACTGCTTCTACTAATTTCTCTCTGTATTCTTTTACTAGGTCAACCATGTCAGCAGGAATGTCAATCACTTCATAAGTCATCCCTCTATCTTCTTCATTCCAGACGATGGCTTCGTTAGTAATCAAATCGACAACACCTTTAAATGTTTCTTCTGCACCAATTGGTAATTGTAAAGGAATAGCATTAGCTCCTAACTTCTCTCTAACGTCATTTACTACGTGAAGAAAATCAGCACCTGATCTATCCATCTTATTTACAAAGCCAATTCTTGGTACCTTATATCTATCAGCTTGCCTCCAAACTGTCTCAGATTGAGGTTCAACTCCAGATACAGCGCAGAATAAAGCTACTGTACCATCTAACACACGTAAAGAACGTTCCACTTCAACAGTGAAATCAACGTGACCAGGAGTATCGATAATGTTTATCGCGTATTCTTGATCTTTCCATTCCCAAGATGTTTTTGTAGCAGCGGAAGTAATGGTAATACCTCTTTCTTGCTCTTGCTCCATCCAGTCCATTGTAGCTGCACCATCATGTACTTCTCCAATTTTGTGAGAAATACCAGTATAGTACAAAATACGTTCTGTGGTAGTTGTTTTCCCAGCATCGATGTGTGCAGCGATGCCTATATTTCGGGTAAACTTCAGATCTTTTGACATGACTTAATTTGATTTATTATAAATGTTATGCTTATGGATTATATTAAACTTTAAAATGGGCAAATGCTCTATTCGATTCTGCCATCTTATGTGTTTCTTCTTTTCTTTTTACTGCAGCCCCTTCACCTTTACTTGCTGCGATCAACTCAGATGCTAATTTATCTGCAATTCCTTTACCACTTCTTGCTCTAGCAAATCTGATCAGCCACTTCATCCCAATGGATATCTTTCGTTTTGCTCTTACTTCAACTGGAATCTGAAAAGTAGCCCCACCAATTCTTTTACTTCTCACTTCTACTTGAGGAATGGCATTGTTAAGAGCCTTCTTCCAAATTTCGTGCGGGTTTTCTTTAGTTCTTTCCTCAATAATGTCCATTGAATCATAAAAATTCTTCAAAGCTGTGGTTTTCTTACCTGACAGCATTAGATTATTGACAAATTGAGTAACCATTTGATCTCCAAATCTTGGATCTGGGTTAATTATTCGAACTTTAGGCTTTCTTTTACGCATATTTCTTTATTGAAAATTGTAGTAGATTATTTCTTAGGTCTTTTAGTTCCGTATTTTGAACGAGATTGCAACCTATCAGTTACACCCGCTGTATCTAGCGCTCCTCTTACTATAGTATATCTAACACCTGGTAAATCTTTTACCCTTCCTCCTCTTACCAAAACTATAGAGTGCTCTTGTAGATTGTGGCCTTCCCCTGGGATATAACATATAACCTCATGTCCATTGGTAAGTCTTACTTTAGCTACCTTTCTAAGAGCAGAGTTAGGCTTCTTTGGAGTTGTTGTATAAACTCTTGTACACACCCCTCTTTTCTGAGGACATGAGTTCAAAGCTTTAGATTTACTCTTAGTAATTATTTGCTTTCTACCTTTACGAACAAGTTGATTAATAGTAGGCATAAACCTTTTTTTAAATAATTAGGGAAGTTTTTAAGTACAAATCCCTGATTGTTAATAAATTATATTTAAAAGATCCCTATGGATCTTCAAAAAACGAATGCAAATGTACGACTATATTTTGTATTAAACAATAGCTAGGGGCATTGAAAACCTTAAGTTTTATAAGGTTTTAAAGACAAATGCTCCATCAGTTGAAGTAAACACATTTTCTTAAAAATTATCAAATGATAAGAGAAGCTAAAATAAATGATCTTCCGGCCATAATTGACCTTGTTAAAGAGCTAGCAGTTTATGAAAAAGAGCCAGAAGCCGTAAGCGCTAACCTAGAAATGTATGAAAAAGCTTTCAGTGAAGGCGTTTTTGAGGCCCTTGTTTTAGAGGAAGGAAATAAAATATTAGGAATGGCTCTATACTATATGACTTTTTCCACTTGGAAAGGAAAAATGCTTTACTTAGAAGACTTTATTATCTCTCAAGAAATGAGGAACAAAGGCCTTGGTCAGCAATTATTTGATGCTTTTATTGCAAAAGCTGCTGAAAAAGGGGCCATTTTGACTAAATGGCAGGTCTTAGATTGGAATAAACCAGCTATCAATTTTTACTTGAAGAACAAGGCAATTATTGAAAAAGAATGGCTGAATGCTAAGATATATCTATAAAAAAATGCCCTTAATTGTGATGCATAAAGGAAATATTACAGATTTTATTTGGTAAAGCCCATTCTTTAGGATATTTTTACTAAAACCTATAACCAAAAATATAGTGTTTCATAGTGTGAGGGGTAACTACTTCGGTGGTTGCTCCTTTTTTTATTCCACTTCTGGAAGAGGCCGAATAACACCAAATAAACTCATTAGAAACACAAGCACTTATCAAAACTTTATTGTTCCCTTGAGACGATGTATTCAACAATGGCCTTCAATTCTTTTTTATGATCTGTGGAAGTATTCACCTTTTCCAATTTTTTGAAAGCTTTTTCTTTGTATTCATTTCTCACATTAGCTACAATACCCTTAATGTCGTTTTGGTCAAATATTGATAATACGGCCTCTATTTTTTGTTCTTCGTCTAAATCATGGTCCTTACTGAAAAGTAACTCTAATCTGTTTCTATCTTTTTTATCTACTCTATTTAAGGCTTCAAGAAAAAGGATGGTTTTCTTATTCTGAATGATGTCTCCACCTTTCCTTTTGCCAACTTTTATAGTTTCTCCATAGGCGTCCAATAAATCATCTTGAATTTGAAAAGCAACTCCAGCATGCCAACCAAAATCGTACAATAAATTAGCATCCTCTTTTGAAGCCCCAGCTAATAAAGCTCCCATCTTGAGTGAAGCAGCAATTAAAACCGCCGTTTTAAGACTAATCATTTTAATATATTCCTCGATGCTTACGTCTTTGCGAACTTCAAAATCAACATCGTATTGTTGTCCTTCACAAACGTCAATGGCAGCTTTAGTAAACACATCAATCACATCTGCTCTTTGTTGATGATCTTCAATAGTTGCTAAGATTTTAAAAACATAAATCAACATTATGTCTCCAGAAAGTATTCCCGTGTTTATTCCAAATTTTTGATGGACACAAGGTTTGCCTCTTCTTAAAGTAGCTTCGTCCATAATATCGTCATGTACTAAACTGAAATTATGAAAAAGTTCTATTGCATGCGCCACCGATAATGCAGAGTCAATATTATCGTCAAACATCTGATAGCCACATAAAGTCAACATCGCTCTTATGTTTTTACCTCCCAGATTCATGATGTAATCGACAGGTTCGTAGAGTTTTGCAGGCTCTTTTGCAAAAGAATTCTCTTTGGCATAAATCCTGTATTTTTCTCTTAAAGCATTGGAATCAAGCATAGTTGTTTTATAAGCCCCAAAAATATCAAATCATCTTCATACTAATACTATAAGTAGCTCATTTAGGCATTATATTTGAATATCTCCTATACGTATTTAAACCATACGAGTCCTTACACTTTTACCAATCTTATTACTAATAATTTCATTAGGACTTAAGATAAGATATGATGAACAGCTACAAGCCTGTAGTTTTATTAATGGAGGAAAACAAGGAAGATGTAATCTTTCTTAAGAAATGTCTTGAAGATTCTTCATCTAAAATTACCATAGAACATACTGCCACATTGTTTGAGGGCATAGATTTAATTAAAAACAAAACAATCGATCTTGTTTTCTTGAATTTCAATCTACAAGATTCTAGTGGGTTTAAAACCTTAAGCAAGTTTATTGAAAAGTGTCCAAATATTCCTGTCATTGTTTTGACCGAGACTGGAAATGAAGTTTTGGGAAATCAAGCCATTAAGGCAGGTGCCCAAGATTTTCTAGTAAAAAAAGAATTAAACAAGAAGTTTTTAGGTAGAGCTACTCGCTATGCACTTCAAAGATTTAAAACACAACATCAATTAAAAGAATTAAGCCAATCATTATCCATCAATCAAAAAAGATTTGTAGAAGCCCAAGAGATGGCCAATTTTGGTAATTGGGAAATGGATATCGTTTCGAGTAAAATGATTTGGACTGATGAGATCTTTAGAATATTCGGATGCCAGCCACAAAGTTTTGAACCGAGCCTTTCAGAATTTTTAAGCTATGTGCATCATGATGATAAAGATGCTGTTGAAGCGTTTTTCGAAAATGCAGGAAACACATCTGATCAAGTGAAAATCGATCATAGAATTGTTACCGACGGTAAAAATATAAAGTACATTGCTTTACAAAGTAAAGTTTATGTTGAAGAGTATTCTTCTAGAATTAAGCTTGTTGGAGCAATTCAAGACATTACCGAAAGGAAAAACAATGAATTTCTAAGCATGGAAAAAATCATTTCGAAAGGAATGATTAAGGTTAAAGAGCAGATGCTGACTGATATGAGTTTTCAAATCAGAACGCCGTTAAATTCTATTGTGAATCTAATGCATCTCTTAGAAAACTCTGCAATGAGTCATAAGCAAAGTGAGCTGCTGGATGGTCTTAAAAACTCCATAGATGATTTATTTGGTTCTGTAAACAACTTATTGAATTATTCAATGGTTGGCATTGAAAAAATATCTGAAACGAAAACAGAATTTGCTTTAAAAGAATTTCTAAACAGTGTCAATAAAATGCTGGTTATGAAAGCTGAAGTGAATGGAAGCAAAATAAAAATTAATATGGAAGCTGATATGCCGGAGCGTGTATTAACTTTTCCAAAAAAGACCACTCAACTCTTCTATAATCTTGTTGGATTGGCTTTGGCTGATTTAGACAAAAACACAAAGCGAAAACTTGACATTCGCATTGCTAATGCTCAAGGTTCAAAAACCTTTGAAGTAAGTCTATCAGGATCAATACCTTCTTTTATGAGTGAGGATGTTATCAATATGATCAACAATGGAGATCACAAAACCCTTTTAGAGATTATTGAAAAAGATGGTAAGCTAGACATTCTTTCTCTCGCGATCATGAATAAGCTTATCCTATTATTGAACGGAAAACTGAAATTAAACTTAGGGGTAGATGAGGACTTTTTAAACATAAGCATCCCTATTGAAGTTGTTAAGCAAATAAGCAGCAACACTAAATTCAAGCCATTTGCACCTATTCGAATCCTGTTGGTTGAAGATCACTTTTTAAATCAAATTTCCACTAAAAAAGTATTAACCAGTTGGTCTAATAAAGTTAGTGTCGACATTGCAGAAAATGGGCTTATTGCTTTCGAAAAATATAAAGAACACGGATACGACTTAATCTTAATGGACATCCAGATGCCAGTAATGAATGGCTTTGAGTCTTCTTTAAAGATAAGGGAGATCAGCCAGGTTCCTATTATTGCCTTAACGGCCAATGCAAGTAGTCAAGAAGAGACAAAGTGTAAAGAAATAGGCATCAATGACTATATGACTAAGCCATTCAAACCTGAAGCCTTACAAGCAAAGATCATGAACTTAATGGTCCTTGTCCCTAAAGGAAATAATTAGAGCTATTCGAACCATTCGAACATTCGAGCTATTCGAACATTCGAGCTATTCGAACATTAGAGCTATTCGAACTATTCGAACAATCGAACAATCGAGTAATCGAACCACATTCTCAAGAACTAATTTGTTATTTTTGAGTTTATCCTTAAGATGATTAAGAAAGAACTCATTATCATAGGCGCTGGTCCAACAGGATTAGTATGTGGCATCGCAGCTAAAAAGGCAGGTTTAGACTATATCATTTTAGAAAAAGAACTTCTAGTAAATTCCATTTATAATTTCCCAAGCAACATGACTTTCTTTTCTACTTCTAAATTAATGGAAATAGGAGATACGCCATTCATAGCGCACAATGACAAACCTACCAGAAGAGAAGCTTTAGAATATTACAGAAGGATAAGTGAAAGCTGGAATTTAAAAATCAATTTTCATGAAACTGTATTACCAAAGACCCTCATCAAAAAAGACGATCGTTACGAACTGAGCAGCTCAAAAAATACCTACCAAACAAAATACCTCATCATCGCAACAGGTTTTTATGATAATTACAATCCTATTAAAGTCCCAGGTGAAGACCTGACCAAAGTAAAGCATTATTATGACGATGCACATCAATACATTGGTCAAAAAGTATTGATTGTAGGTGCTGCAAATTCCGCTTGTGATGTTGCCCTAGAAACCTTTCAAAAAGGAGCACATGTCAGCATGGTTATAAGAGGTAAAGGAATTTACAAAGGTGTAAAATATTGGATTCGTCCAAATATAGAGAACAGAATAAAAGAAGGAAGCATCAACGCTTATTTCGAAAGTGAATTGAAAGAAATCAAAGAAGATCTTGTGATTTTAAACACTCCTCGCGGAGAAGTAATTTTAGAAAATGATTACGTCTTAGCTATGACTGGCTATAGACCAGATTTTAAATTTCTAAGTTCTCTTGGCATCTTACTAAATTCTGAGGATAAGTCTCCAATACATAATATGAATAGCTTTGAATCGAACTTACCGAATGTATACTTAGCTGGAGTGATATTGGCAGGCAAAAATACTTCTAAATTATTTATAGAAAATACAAGACATCACGGAGACATTATAATCGAGGACATCTTGAATAAAAAGAATGCTTAAAATAGCCTACTCTCCTATTTATAAGTACGAATTGCCAAAAGGGCATCGCTTTCCAATGGAAAAATATGAATTGATTCCTGCACAACTTTTATATGAGGGAAGCATCAGTGAAGACAGTTTCTTTCATCCCGAAGCTCTGAGTGAAGAGACCATCTTGAGAACTCATAGTAGCGAGTATTGGGAAAAGCTTAAAAACTTGAACTTGAGTCCAAAAGAAATTCGAAAAGTAGGTTTTCCATTAAGAAAAAACTTAATCACTAGAGGCAGACACATCTCCAATGGAACTCTATCTTGTGCTAAATTCGCAATGGAATACGGCATTGCTATGAATGTCGCAGGTGGAACTCACCATTCTTTTAAAGATCATGGTGAAGGTTTTTGTTTACTGAATGATTTTGCAATTGCCAGCAATCAACTTTTATATGAGGACATCGTTTCAAAAATATTGATAGTCGACCTGGATGTCCATCAAGGAAATGGCACAGCCAAAATTTTCGAAAACGATGACAGGGTCTTTACTTTTAGTTTACATGGAGAAAAAAACTACCCTACTAAAAAAGAAAAGTCAGATTTAGACATTGGTCTTCCGGATAAAACAGAGGACTTTCATTACCTCAAAACACTAAAAGAACATCTTCCAAGACTCATAGACGAGGTAGAACCGGATCTCATCTTTTATTTATCCGGTGTAGATGTTTTAGCAAGTGACAAATTAGGTAGATTAAACTTAAGCTTAGCAGGCTGCAAAGAAAGAGATCGCTTTGTCTTGAAAAACTGTCAGAAAAACAAAATCCCAGTAGCGATAAGTATGGGTGGTGGGTATTCAGAAAGATTAAGTACAATCGTTGAAGCACACGCTAATACCTTCAGGCTGGCACAAGATTTATACTTTTAGCTGCTAAAAAATAAAGTAGAAACAAAATTACTCTTACCTTTAAAACAAAATCCTTGGACACAATCTTTGCTCCTACTCCTACTTCCACTTATGCTGGCGTTATCTTACCCATTGCCATTAAGAAAGTATACACCTACCTGATACCTGAAGCCTTACAAGGTAGATTGAGTATTGGAATGAGAGTAGAAGTCCAATTCGGAAAGAGCAAAATTTATACTGGAATAGTTCATTCTTTTTACGATGCAGTTGAAGAA
Source organism: uncultured Saprospiraceae bacterium (assembly GCA_937941095.1). Lineage (GTDB taxonomy): Bacteria > Bacteroidota > Bacteroidia > Chitinophagales > Saprospiraceae > JALZVN01. Next base: position 38,006 of record CALDYJ010000109.1, read on the forward strand.
GGACTAAAGCCTAAGCCTATCTTGCAAGTTCTTGATAAAAAAGCTGTAGTTACTGAACAGCAGTTGGATTTATGGAAATGGATTTCAGAATACTATGCTTGCACCTTAGGTGAAATCATGAATGCAGCCTTACCGGCAAATTTGAAACTAAGCAGCGACACCATATTAAGCCTTAGCCCAACCTATGACGAAAATGATCAGACTTTAAGCAATAAAGAATTCATCATCATAGAGTCTTTGCGTAATAACAATGAACTTAGTTTAGATCAAGTAAGAAAAATATTAGCACAAAAAACAGTGAATCATATTGTTCAAAAGTTGCTACAAAAAAGAATAATTTTTCTAAAGGAAAGCATCAAAGAAAAATACAAACCGAAAGTTGTTGAATGCGTAAGGTTACAATTTTTATATCGAGAAGAACCAGATCTACTCCAAGAAGCTTTTGATCTCTGTGCAAAGTCGAGCAGGCAAATGGAGACACTCATGGCCTATATACAAATTGCTAAGCACAAAAAGAATGTAAGTCGTTCTGCTATTTACCAAGCTGCTCATGTAGATTTATCTGTGCTTAAAGCATTAGTAAAAAAAGGCATTTTTGAATTTTATTCTTATGAAGGATCAAGAATTAAAAACGACTCTGAACAAATTGAAAAGACTTCTTTAAGTCAGCAGCAAAAAGAAGCATTTGAAGGCATTAAAAAAAACAATGCCTCAAACAAAGTCACCCTACTACACGGAGTCACTGGAAGTGGAAAAACAAGGGTATACATAGAATTAATGCAAGAGATCATCGCAAAAGGTGGTCAAGTACTCTACTTAATTCCAGAAATAGCTCTGACCGCTCAGATCATCGAAAGGCTTAAAAAAGTTTTTGATCAAGACATTGCAGTATATCATTCTAGATTAAACAATAACGAGAGGGTTGAAGTTTGGAAAGCTGCACTTGCTGGAAAGGGAATATTAGTAGGTGCGAGGTCAAGTTTATTTTTACCTTTTAAAAATTTAAAATTAATCATTGTCGATGAAGAACATGATGCCTCGTTTAAGCAAACCGAACCTGCACCGAGATATAATGCGAGAGATGTCGCCGTTTTTATGGGGCATCAACACAAGATTCCAGTTTTGCTAGGAACAGCTACACCTTCAATCGAAACCTATTATAACGCTCAAAAAAACAAATACGAACTGGTTGAAATGCCTGAGCGATTTGGAGGCATAGAATTACCTGAGATGATCATGGTTGACAAAAGAGATGAAATGAAGCGGAAGAAAATGAAATCCGTTTTCACCTCAGTACTTATGGAAGAAATCAGCTTAGCAATTACAGAAAAAAAGCAAGTCATCATATTTCAAAATAGAAGAGGATATTCTCCGACTTTAAATTGCCAATTGTGTGATTGGAAAATGCAATGTATAAATTGTGATGTTAGTTTGACTTATCACAAATACGCTAATCAATACAACTGCCATTATTGTGGCCTCAAGAAACACGAACCTAAAGAATGTCCACAATGTGGACATCACGAATTAGAACTTAAAGGTTTTGGTACAGAAAAAATTGAGGATGAACTAAAAATATTTTTTCCAGAAGCTAGAATAGCTCGATTAGATTACGATACCGCCAAATCTAAAAATGCCTATGCAAGGATTATAGGAAACTTTGAAGAAGGAGACATTGACATCTTAGTAGGTACTCAAATGATCACAAAAGGCTTAGACTTTGACAATGTAAAAGTAGTAGGAGTGCTAAGTGCAGATCAAGCATTAGCCTATCCTGACTTTAGATCTGGTGAAAGAGCCTATCAACTCATTACTCAGGTAGCTGGGAGAGCAGGAAGAAAGAAAGAAAAAGGTAAAGTTATTTTACAGGCTTTTGATGTAAACCATCCAGTTTTAAAAGAAGTAATGGACGGAAATTTTATTCCTTTTTTTGAACGTGAATTAAAGGAAAGAAAAGAATTTGCTTACCCTCCTTTTTCAAGAATGATCAAACTAACTTTAAAACATAAAAAATTAATGAACCTTCAGGATGGGGCTAGAATTTTAGAAGCTTATTTAAAAAACGCCATGGGTGCAAGAGTACAAGGCCCTGCTATCCCATACATAGGTAGGATTAGAAATATGTACTTAATGAATTTTTGGATAAAATTAGAAAAGGACCCAAAAATTATAGAAAAAGCGAAAAAAATAATTGCCATAGGGAGCCTTTCTATGCAGAAAAATCAAGGCTGTGCATCTGTGAGAGTAATTGTAGATGTAGATCCAAACTAAAAAGACTTTACTACTATATTTAAAAGCCTTAAATTAGCGTTATAAACCTTTATAAATCGAATAAAATACCTACGATGAAGATATTACAATTACTAATCATTTGTTTTTCTTTTGCTGTCCTTTGTGCATGTAATGATGCAAAGGTCGAAGACAATGGGAATCAAGCAGCTAAAACAGAAACAAAAGCTAAGGTTCCGCATGACCATGATGGTGATGGTGTCCCAGATCACGGACCCGGCGCACATGGTAAAAAGGAGCACGTTCCGCATGACCATGACGGAGATGGAATCCCAGATCACGGTCCAGGCGAACATGGTAAGTCAAATAATACACAACAAGGAAAATCGATGACTCAAAATGAAGCAGATGAGTTAAATGAAAGAATGAAAGCGAAAGCTAAGGAGGCAGAAAAAAGAGAGCCTAACGCCGCAGAAAAAGCTACAGGGAATAAAATTTGTGAGTGCTTACAAAAACTTAGTATTTTCCAACGGATCAAAGATGCCAAAGATCAAGAAAGCTTTAATAAAGCTGCAGAAAAATCCAATGTCGAAGAAGTTAAAGCCATGCAAAAATGTCATGTGAACTTCATGAAACCTGCTATTGGAAAATTTACAGATCCAGTAGAAAGAGCAGTACATGGTTTTAAAACCAGAGAAGCCATTAACAAAACATGTTTTGATGGTAATGCAGATCTGTGGTTATTCATGGGGCAGTTTGTTTCTGATCGAACAGGTCCTAAAGAATAAGCCATATAAAATCAACAGAAATAAAAAAAGTCAAAGGGTAAAATACTCTTTGACTTTTTTTATTTAATTATTAATTTTTAATAATCTTCACTACTTCTCTACTTCCATTAGATTTTTGTATCACTATAAAATTCATCCCAAAAGCAAAATGTTTTCCTGCAATACTTATGGTATTAGTATGTAAACTCCTAAGCGAATTTTCTTCAAATAGATTTTGTCCCGAGACAGAAATAATTTGCAAAGAAATTATGTCCAAATCATCATTTGTTAAAGTAACAGATTGATCTGTATTAATAATACTTGGAAATACTTTGTTTTTTAAGCCTGTAATTTTATGATCTTCTTGAAGCAGGTCAAATTGATTCAAATTAGGACTTTGCATAGAACCATTTGGAACACTTGGAAAACTCGCACAAGATAAATCTCCTGGATTAAGAGGCATATTATAAACTTGCTGTGGATACTTTATTGGAACAATAATTTCCTTATAATGATCCATTCTTATGTGAAAATGTTCCTTACCAATTCTTTCAATTTGTTCTAGCTCTGCACAAGCTGTCAAACCACTTTGATCTGTCTGCATCAAGCCGACAAAGGACCCTCCATTAGTATAACTTAGCTGCAAATAATTGTCAGATTTTAATACATAGTTTCCATTCGTGTTTCTTGCCATAAAAGTACAATCAGCATCTACCCCTAAATTATACTTATAATAAGTGTCAGGATTAAAAGTTGCATCAACTTTCAAAAAGGAAGCTCGATTTTGTGTTCCAATAAGCTGAGAACTTAGGAACTCTCTCTCTGTACAACTTATGGCATAATAGCCCGTAGGATCCTTATGAATTGAGCTGGCCCTAATCGGTCTCCCAGATTCTGTTGGGTACTTAAAAATAATTTGAGGCACAAGATTTAAATCTAAATTAAGGATAGTGATAGCTGGAGGCTCTTCTACTTTTGACATTGTTAAACCATAAGCCATTACATATCCATTTTGATCAAAATTTTGAATGATATGAGGTAAGGTTTCAGCTTCAATGCCTATTGTAGGCCCATAATAGGAATGCATAAAATCTTTACTTATTTCTCCATCTAAATCAATGCCTATGGCAAAAACGTAAGCTTCCGGAAAAACAAAGGAATTGAAATTAACGTTTTGTCCAAAAAGGCCCGCAACTATAAATCCATTACCTGTGATGTCTTGTACAATTGTAGACACTCGCTCTTGAATCCCTTGTGTAGATGGTTCGAGGCCAGCATTAACATTGATGTATCTGTTATACCAATGCAAAGTACCGCTGGCATGAATCTTCATTGCAGTGATTCGATCTGGAGTAAATGATCTTCCTGCAATAAAATAGTTTTCTAAAGCTTCATTTGTTCTGCTGATCGCAAGTCCTTCACAATTCAAGCTTGCATTATCGTAAGTATTGCTCCAGATGGTATTCCCACTTCCATCTAAGCGAATTATCCAATTTTCATATTGTAGATTTATATTTTCTTTTGTTCCTGCAATAAGTAAATCACCATTATCCATGATACAAATTGCGTTCAATTTTTCATCATAATCAAGTGTTCCAATTCTTTTAGTCCAAAGTTCTTGTCCGTTGACGTCTACTTTAATTACCAAGCCATCATACTTGTAAGTCAAAGGGTTGTCATCATCTGTTCTAATACTGTGTACTGAAATTGCATTGTCATTAGCATCGATCACAATACTATTTTGTGTGCTAATTAAATCTTCGTAAGGCGAATTCTGAATTTCAAATGCCTTGTTGTAAAATTGAGAATAGCTTATGGTAGAAATAAATAAGCATAGAAAAATTGAGCATAGCGGTTTTACATTCATGATGTATTGTTTTGATTTAATACATAATACAAAGAAAAAAATTGAAACATTAATAACATTAAACTTTCTTTCATAATGCTAAAAAGGTTTTTAACTACATTTTCTCTTTTACATTAAATGTTTTAATTGAAAAAGGGAGTTTAAATCAATTGACTAAACTCCCTTTTAATTAATCTTAGAACTTTTTAATCACAGCATTCTTCCGGACATGAAAACACAAATGGTTGACATCTATAAGTCAACTCTCCTTCAGGTGTATCTACCTCGAGACTAAAACCATGTTCAGCACCACAATCTATTAAAATGGCATTTGCATTAACCTGATTATCATCTTGATATATGCTTATTAAGGTGGATTGGTGAGCATTTGCCGTTTGAGTAAATCTTATCCCTTCATTATCTTTTGAAGCAAAAACAAGTCTAATTGCTAAAATGTCTCTGTCAAAATTATGATATTCCAAAATCCCCATTATAACTTCCATTGCTGACTCGCCTTGTAATTCTATTACACAACCTGCTCCGGTGTAGACATCATAACAAGGAAGCGAAATGGTACAAGGATCTTCATCACCAGAATCCCACTCATCTCCTCTTAGACTAATTTCATTTTGAGTTTTCTCGATTTTGATGATGGAATCTTCTTGCTGTTGCTTACAAGAATAGATGAACAAACTGCTAATAAAAATAGCAAAAGTAAAAACTAAAATCTTTTTCATGAATTGAATTTTTGTTAGTAATGTGTTAATACTACTTAAAGTAAGTAGTCCAAACAGGACTAAAAATTCAATTTAGCTTGCGATCTAAGTTTCTAATAAATGATGTTTTTTATCTGTTCTATTTTTTAATATTTTCATAAATTTCTGCTAAACGCTTAACCCCCATTTTATTGTCTGGTTCTATTCTTAATGATGCGAGGTATTCTTTTTTAGCTTCTTCCCACTTTTCTTTTTTCATGAGACATCTACCATAACTTTCTCTAATGTAAGGTTCGTATTTAAACAATTTGGAATTTAGTTTAAAAACAAACTCTGCCTCTTCCATTCTTTTTTCAGAAAACAAAACCCAAGCGTACGTATTTAATTCATAAGGAGAACTTATTTCGCGTCTGATTTTTTTAGAAAGCGATTTTTCAAAATATTCACTATTTAACGAATCAAGTGGATTTTCTTTAAAAACTTCATTCATCATTTCTACTGCAGTGTATCTGGGATTATACGGGTGGCCTAAAGCGATGCATTTTATATCTGTGTCGAGATCATGTACTGTACGTTCGACAATTCTACCGATTTCTTTTCCTTCTTTTTCAAAAATAAAAGTAGGCACGCGATGTATGTTTCGATCTGCTGTTTCATTATTTGGCCCTTGCTTGTAATGCTCGCCTTCATAATGAACTGCAATGAACTCAAGTTGGTCAATCGAAAGATTCATTGCTTCCCAAGATTTTACAAACCGAGGCAGCAAATATTTGGTGTCACCACACCAGGTTCCAAGGAAAATTTTGACCTTTGTATCTTTCAGCGCATTGGCCACAGCAGTACTTGGCAGAGGCCTATGTTCTTGTTCATTTTTCTCATACCATTCCAAATAGTCTTCTCCTTTGAGTGCTTCTAAACTTGTTTGTCCCCAAAGGTGTACTTTTCCTTTCTTATCAGTAAAAGTTTGTGCCTGAAGGCAAAGCGAACAAAAGAATATAAAGCTGATGCTAAATAGATACTTCATGTTTTTTAATGCAATTTAGTCTAAGCAACTTTTCTAGATGTTAATCTGATTGCAAATGGCTTGTTAACACAGCTTCTTCACCAAGTCAAAAGCCGCATTCACGGAGTATGCCTTTTATATTTTTTGGATTGCTTTTATCATTACGATAACTAATCACTATTAAAAAGCAAAAGAAATGAAAAGTTTAATCTTAGCAACATTTATGGTAAGTATCTTAGGAGGAGGTATATATTATAAATACGACAGCAATCAAGCCAATATTGAGAAGAAAAAATGTGTTTTCAATACCATTTTTGGAGAGGTCCCATTAGATAGCTTAACTAAATTCGAAACACCTTTAAATGCTCAAACATCCATTGAAGATGGTTTGAACTGGCTGCAAAGAGCTCAGCATACAGATGGAGGTTGGGGAGCTGGTTCTCATCAACATCAGCAGCAAATGGATCCACACAAAGTACCATCTGACCCAGCAACAACAGCTATGGTCGCCATGTCCTTATTACGCACTGGCAGTGACCTTTCAAAAGGTCCTTTTCAGAATCAATTGCAACATGCAACGACATTCATTTTAGATGCTATTGAAAAGGCTCCTACTGGCGGAAAAATAACTGCCTTGGAAGGGACGCAAATTCAGCGAAAGCTGGGAGACAATATTGACCTAGTTTTAAGCACACAATATTTAACAAATTTATTAGATCATTTAGAAGAAGGGAGTCCTATGCATGAAAGAACATTCAAGGCTGTCAGCAAGGGAGTTGACATGGTCGAAAAACAAATGGACCAAAATGGAAAAATCAAAAATGCCGGTTGGGCAGGCGTTTTACAATCTGCCTTTGCTAGCAATGCGATTGAATCCGCAGACTCAAAAGGCATTGCCATTAATAAAGAAAAACTAAAAAAATCAAAAGCATACCAAAGTTCAAATTATGATCCAATCAGCAAAGAAGTAGATGCCAAGGATGGAGCTGGAGTTGTCCTTTATTCCGTATCGGGATCAGTAAGAGCTAATGCTAAAGACTCAAGAAAAGCAAAAAGCTTCATTCAAAAAGCCAAAGCCGAAGGAAAGATAGAATCAGAAGAGGTAAATTATGACAATCTTTTAAAAAGTGGTCTTGATGAAAAAGAAGCTTTACTTTTAGAAACTGCAGACAAAGTTTATAAATCTGCTAAGCAGAAAGCCATGGAAAAAGAAACCCTTAAGGGATTCGGAAATAATGGTGGAGAAGAATTTTTGAGTTTCTTACAAACTGGAGAATCTCTTGTAATCAACAATGATGACAAGTGGAAAGAATGGTATGATATGATGACTAATAATTTATTAAGCATTCAAAATAAAGATGGCAGTTGGAATGGACACCATTGCATTACGAGCCCTGTTTTTTGCACAGCGACTTGCATCTTGACTTTATCGATTAATAATGATATTGATAATTTATTGCAGAGAGGAGAATGAATTAAACAAGGTTAGCTATTTG
>CALDYJ010000110.1 GCA_937941095.1 uncultured Saprospiraceae bacterium
ATCAATTAAGAGGTAACCTAAAAAAGCTGTTTAATGAAGGCAACAGTTCATTGGTACTAAGCATGCAGAAGATAGATGATAACGTACAATTCTACTTACCTTATCCATTAGATAATTCCAATGATGAAAGAGAAAGACCTACTGGAAACGATGGTGAATTAATTTATACTATGTTGTCGGGTCAACTTAAAGACTTTTCATTTGATACTCCTTTTGGAAGATTTAAATCTCCTATCGGAGACGGAGTAACAACTAACGGTCAATTTATAATGGCAGAATTAAATCATTCCTTTGGAAACGACTGGAGGTTGTCTGCAAAAACAAAAGCGGCATCTTATGATCATTGGTTTAATCTATTCCTTGATGGTGATGGGGTTCATAATACACCAGAGCCTCAAGACAGTTATTTGAGTGACCGAACTATACCATCAGATGCAACTTTTACTTATGCTGATAATGGTGCTACACTTTCAAGTGGAGATTTACTATTTGAAAATAGAGTTTTGGATAGACAAAGAGATATGGAAGAACTTGTAGGAGAGCTTAATCTAACCAAGACTATTGATAAACACAACATAACAGTTGGAACATTTATGGCCAATACTAAGTCCTTAGACAATAATTGGATTCATAATGTACTTGGGGATTTTTCAAACTCTCCGAGAGCTGTTAGTGTCACCTACATTGATTCTTTAGGAAATAATTCGACACATTCCTCTAGTGGATATGTCGAAGGAACTGGTAGAAGAACTTCAAACAAAACTCTTCAAAGCACTAAAATCGCTGGCTACATTGCAGATGAAATTAAATTTGATCGATTTGATTTGGACATAGGGTTAAGATGGGAAAAAGCAATAGGTAATGTAAGTCTCGAAGATGGTATAGGTTCTAATAAATTCAATAAAGGCATAGTTGAAGCATCCGATGTGGCTTTTGTAATAGGAGGACTCTATAGAGCCACAGATAATGTAAATTTGTATGCAAATGCAAGTAGAGGTTATTTCTTCCCTCAGCTCAGGTCATTAAAATTTAACGGCGGAGCCGTACAGTCTTATGAAACAGAGACTGTGATTCAAGGTGAAATTGGTGCTAAATATGGTAGCCCTAAGCTGGCAGGAACAGCAGCTTTATTTTTCAATTCCTTAAGTGATAGAAGAAATGTCGACATTGTAAATGATGGCATGGGTGGCATTACTGAATCTATTCAATTGCAAAGCACAAGGACAATTGGTTTAGAAGCTAGCTTAAATTATAACATATCTTCAGGATTAAATGCTTATGGTAACTTTACCTATCAAGCTCATGAATTTACAGAGGTTGAAGGAAATGAAGAACAGGTAGGAAATAGCATCGCTAGAATTCCTAATGTCATGGGTATGATTGGTTTGAGTTATGAAAATAATGTTTTTGATGCTAATATCAGTTCAAACTTCTTAGGTAGCAAGTTCGCAAATAATGCGAATACAGTGGAGCTAGATGGTTTTAACATAGTGAGATTGGACGCAGGATATAAAATAGGCTTGGGCAAAGGAGATGAAAGTTTAAGACTGGGTCTATCAGTTTTCAATTTACTGGATGCCTCTGGTATAACGGAAGGCTCGCCAAGGCAAGGAAATTCTCAGGTATCCGGAGGAAACTTTTTTGTCGGGCGTCCAATATTGCCAAGAAGAATATTTATACGAGCAAGTTTTGATTTTTAATTTACATTATTTTTCATTTATATTGGAAAGGAGAGCAAAGTAAACTCTCCTTTCTTTTTTAAAATCATAAACCTTGAATTTTGAAAGAATTAGTTAAAGCAAAACAAATCATCAAAAATAATTGGAGAGATGGTTTCACTATACCTACCTCTAAATTATACCCTTTTCAATGGATGTGGGATTCTGGTTTTGTAGCGCTCGGCACTTCGACATACGACATTAGAATGTCCCTTTCAGAAATCAAAAAAATGTTTTCTGGACAATGGAAAAATGGGATGTTGCCACATATCCTTTTCCATAGTGAAAACGAAAAAACCTATTTCCCAAATTTTGATTTTTGGAATAGCCAAGTCAACTTTGGTGCCCCTGTATCCCCTAAATCTTCAGGGATAACTCAACCGGCAGTTTTCGGATTTATTTTAAGAGATATCCTAAAAACCCATTGGTCAAATCCTGATGTAAAAGATTTTATAAAATCGATTTATCCAAAACTTATCAACTACCATCGTTTTCTTTACGATTATAGAGATCCAAATAAGGAAGGCTTATTTTTCATCTATCATCCTTGGGAATCCGGAAGGGACAATTCACCCTTATGGGATGAATCTATGGATAGAATTGTCATTAAACCAGGTTCTATACCAGCCTACCAAAGAAGAGACACTAGCATTGCAAATGAAGATGAGCGACCTACCCAAGATAAATATGATCGATACGTTTATCTATTGGAACTAGGGAAAAAATATAAATACGATGGAAAAGAAATCGCTGAGGAAAGTCCATTTTTAATTCAGGACAGTATGATGAATGCTATCCTGATAAAATCAAATGACTGTCTAATTGAAATGGCAGATGATTTAAACTTGGATGCAAAACAAGTTGTAGAATGGCAAGGGCTTAGTAAATCAAATTATGATAAGAAATTATGGAATGAAGAACTGGGAATATATGTTGGATATGATTTACGGGCTGAGAAGCAAGTCATGCACAAAGAAATAGGAGGCCTTGTTCCACTTTTTGCTCAAATTCCAGATACAGCAAGAGCAAATAAACTAAACGCATACCTTAAAGACTTATCAGAGAGAGGGTTTTATTTGTGCCCAAGTTTTGATGTTGATAGTCCTCATTTTGATTCTAAAAGATATTGGAGAGGGCCAGTTTGGCCTCAAATGAATTGGATGATTTATCAAGGATTAATACTTTATGGCTTTCAAAAAACTGCGGATATTTTAAAAGCGGATTTTAATACCCTTGTCCACAAATTAGGTTTCTTCGAATATTTTGAATCGCAAAAATCAAAAGTTGAGCAATTGAATAAAGGTTATGGAGGAAATAACTTCTCTTGGACTGCTTCTAGTTACATCCATTTAAACCAAGGAGAATGAATTTATTGGACTATGGTATCATATTCTTTTACCTAATAGGTTTTGTTTTTTTAGGATTCTTTTTCAAGAAGAATGAGACTTCAAAAGAATATTTTTTAGGTGGTAATTCTTTAACATGGTTTCCTTTAAGTTTGTCTACCATGGCCACCCAACTTTCAGCCATTAGCTTTATATCTGCACCTGCCTTTGTCGGTTTAAAAATGGGTGGAGGTTTGAAATGGTTAACTTTTGAAATGGCCGTTCCAATTGCGATGCTATTTATCATGTTAGTCATAATCCCACCACTATTTAGAGCTGGTATTGTGAGCATTTATGAATATGCTGAAAGGAGATTCGATTATTCAACTCGGATGATTTTGAGTATTGTTTTTCAAATTAATAGGGCCTTGAGTACTGGAGTAATGGTTTATGCCATTGCTTTCATTTTACAAGCAGTTCTAAATTTAGATTTTGCAATAACCATCTTAATCATCAGTGTCATAACCATAATTTATTCATGGCAAGGAGGAATGAAGGCTGTAGTTTGGGGAGATGCGATTCAAATGGTCATCTTATTTATTGGATTATTAGTTTGTTTAGCTTATGGATGGTCTAATTTAAATTTAGTCGTAGAAGAAATTTCATTTGATCCAGGTCGATTACAAGTCATGGATTTTAATTGGGGGATAGGAGAAGGTCAAGAATATGGTATGTTTCCAATGATTATTGGTGGATTATTCCTTTACATGTCCTATTACGGTTGTGATCAGACACAGGCTCAAAGAATGCTTTCCGCAAAAAATGAAGGCACTATAAAAAAGCTACTTTTAGCAAATGGCTTATTGCGTTTTCCTGTTGTACTTATTTATTGCATCATGGGTTTGGTTATTGGAGAATTGGTGATGAATACACCTGAATTCTTATCAGATATACAAGATTTAACTGCAAAACATTTTCCTGAAGAACATGCTAAAAGTGGTATAAAGGCGGATTTAATGATGCCAGTTTTTATTATGAATTATCTTCCTCATGGACTAATCGGCTTGCTAATGATTGGCATTATGTCAGCAGCTATGTCATCTCTCAGTTCTACCATCAATTCTCTTTCAGCAGTTAGCGTTGAAGATATATTAAAAAGACGAGGCATTGTAAATGATGGAAATTACATGCAGTATTCTAGGTATATGGTTATATTCTGGGGTGTCATATGTATTGGTGCAGCCTTTCTTTTTGGGGGAAGCGATAGCCCCGTGATCGAAATAATTAATGCCATTGGCTCCGTTTTTTATGGCCCTGTTTTAGCTACTTTTGTTTTGGCTATTTTTTCTAGAAAGGTTAGTTCCTTAGGAATGAAAATAGGCATTATTCTTTCCGTCTTAATCAACTTAATTTTTTCAAAAACAATGCAAGGCATAATTGGCTTTGATCCAGGAATTTCAATTTTTTGGATCTGGCTTAATTTTACTGGATTTTTCATAGCAGTTCTAATTGCTTATGTGATTAGTTACCTAGTACCGCAAGTTCAAAAAGATGAAACAATATTGAATAGGCCTAAATTTTCAATGGCAGATTTCTTCTGTAAAGAGAGTTATCTTTTATTTGGATTTTTTATTTTTATCTTATGCCTATGTGCCTATTTGCCTAAACTTTTAGGCTAAAAAAACATACGTTTTGATGATTATGCACTATTGATTCTTTGACCATGTCCAAAAAAACAAAAATTGTATTATGTCCCGATAAGTTTAAAGGATCCTTAACTGCAAAAGAAGTTTGTCTAGCTTTAGAAGCAGGTTTAGCATCAAGTGGTCTTCCATATGATTTATTTTGCTTGCCAATGGCTGATGGTGGAGATGGATCAATCGAAATTCTTCAATCGAAACTAAACTTCGAAAAAATCAAGATAAATTGCTTAGATCCTTTAGGAAGAAAAATAAAATCGCATTATTACGCTTATCATGATACTGCTTATATAGAATTAGCTAGTGCCAGTGGATTAGTCTTGCTATCTACTGAGGAGCGAAACCCAAGCCTGACTTCTACGTTTGGTACTGGTCTGATGATTAAAGATGCATTAAAAAGAGAATATAAAAACATATTCTTATTCATAGGAGGTAGTGCTACAAATGATGGCGGCATAGGAATTGCCTATGCGCTGGGTTATAATTTTCTTTCCATAAATGATAAGCTCTTAGAACCAATAGGCAAAAATTTGGTTGACATTCGAAAAATAATAAAAACAAAGTCTTTTGATTTTGAAAAAGTAAGCTTCACCATTGTTTGCGACGTTTTGAATCCAATGCATGGACCTAATGGAGCTTCGTATACTTATGCTGCTCAGAAAGGTGCAAGGCAAAATGATATTCAACAATTAGATGCTGGACTCAAAAACTATGCTTTTATTTTAAAGTCTCAATTTGAAAAAGACATCTCACAAATGCAAGGCATGGGAGCCGGTGGTGCGGTAAGTGCATCTCTTGTAGCTTTTTTCGAAGCTGAAATAAAAAATGGATTCCAAATGTTTTCAGAACTTTACAAGTTAGAACACGAAATTAAAAATGCTGATCTTGTCATTACAGGTGAAGGCAAAATAGATGCTACTTCCTTTCAAGGAAAAGTAGTGGGCAGTGTTCTATCATTATGTCAAAAATATTCAATACCCTGCGGGATCATCGCTGGAGTTATCGATGAATTTGAGAGATCGCATAAAGCTACAATTTTTGAAAAAGCTATTATTTCCGAAGCAAGAAACTCGAAAGATTCAATGGAAGAGGCAAAGAAATACCTTAAAAAGATTGGTAAGGAAATAGGTGTTTTTTTGAAAACTTCATTTTCTTAGCACGGATGAAAACTTTATTGCTAAATCAAAAGAGTAAAATTAGAATTTCAGTATTTTATAATTAAAAACTTCCTTTGCCTGAAAAACTTTTAAAATGTATAAACCAGCATTTAAATTGCTCATGTCTATTTGACCATTGATAAGTAATCCAGCTTCAACTTTTCTACCATTGAAAGCTATCAACTCATAAGAAGTAAATGCTTGATTTTTAATGTAGACTAAATTACTTACAGGATTAGGATAAATCATTAACTCATCTTCGATATTTAATTCATTAAGTGGTACTAAACTCTTATCCCATTTCCATAATCCCCGTCCATATAAGTACCATTGATCATTTTCAAAACTTGTCCGAAAGGGTTCATTCGTCAATCTTTGCAAAAACTCAAAGCTTTGACCTCCGTCACTTGAGTAATGTATGTCTTTGCCTCTTGTTCGAATGTAAACGTTGTCTTCAGATTCGTAAACAAATAAATCAATGTATTCTTCTTCAAATTGGCTGAGTTCAATTGCTTCATGAGTCAAAAAATCATCAGTGCTTTTATAAAGAACAGGCATTCTGTTTGCTTCATCGTAATAGCCAGTAATGCCATAAATTTCATTATCATTTCTTGTGTGGAAATAAGTGAAATTTTTATCAAAAATAAGTGTCCAAGACAAACCTCCATCGATTGTTTTATACAAACCATCTGAACTGTTAAAAATCCATTCTGTTTCCGAACGAATGCTTTTAACTTGTAGCGCATCAGGTGCTGAAAATGGATCGCTGCAGGTCCATGTATTTCCTCTGTCTTTCGTTACGTAATATTTTCTGGCTAAGTTGAGGCTTAATATTGCTGTGGAATCATTTATCCGATCCAGATCTATCGGAATGAATTCGCTTGAACAATCAAGATCAAAATTATTGGGCAATACTTCCCATGTCTCTCCCCCATCAAATGTCTGAAGGAACTGATTACCTGTTTGATCATTTCTAATGGCGACAAGCCCATTATGATTGTCAAAAAAAGTTATAGATGTGAATATAGGGTTTGACAAAGTGGCCACATCGCGGATGTCTTTAGTTGTCCAAGTTTCGCAATTGTCTGATGAATAAGCAAATAATCCCAGATTAGAAATGGTGTAAATACTATTGTTTAAAACATCAAAATCAGCAACACTCCCGATGGAAGAATCTGCTTCTCCCCAATGCTGGGCCTTAACTTGAAGGTAACTGAATGGAATTAAATAGAAGATAAATAGGAGGAGGAGTTTTGATTTCATGATTAGCTCTTAATGAATATGATAAATTTTTTTCTTTTGAATAAAATGCTTCTTGGATTTATTTTTAAATTAATAGCACTACAGGCCTATGTTCTTTCCCTTTCGAATATCTTAAGATTAGCAATTACTTTATTTTTATTTCAGTCAATTCAAGATTTATTATTTATAGAAATCAAATCATTTCTAAGATAAGAAAATACTTTTTATTTGTAGGCTTACTTTTTTATTAGCAATTATATAATTCTTTGAAATCACATTTCATTTAATGAGCTTAAAAAAGCTATTCTCACCAATTCTGAAATTACAAAAACATGATTTTTTACTAATATTTTGATTGTTCAAAACAATCAGTGTCTATTTCCTCCAGTGGTCCATTAAAGTCTACTATGTTTGTAAGAAATTCCCGCGTAGTTAAAACCCCATTTACTTTTTCAAAGATACATTCCAAATACAAAGCTACATCAACTTCTTCGTTGCTGTATTTAAATTTTAAGTCCCGAATGGTTTTTGCTAAAAATTTTGAATCAATGTTCATCATTCTATCGGTTCCTAATTCATCCATTTTCTTCATGAAACATTTAGGTGCGAATTCTCTTATATGTCGACTCATGCTATTGTTAATGATATCCACTAAGGTATCTGTTCCTAATAAGAAATCACGATCAGAGGTCAATACTTCGACATATGATTCCATAAAGCAATCCATCATAGGATCAAGTAAAGGCATCACCTACAATTGCTGTGATGTTATTTTCATGGATTTCTCTTAAGTCAATTTTATCTATCCAATAAGCAATCTGATGCTTTTTATATAAGGGACAATCATTTTTCAGTGCCAATGCATACTCATCAAAAAAAGAAATCATTTGTTTTACACTCGTCGAATCTTTTTTCTTATCTAGTTCTTCAAAAAATGCTTGATGTTTTGTAGTGACTTTTCGATTACATTGAAAACCTATGTCAAAGCAAGATTTTGTTTGATTTTTGTTGTGTTCTTTCTCGTAACAACTACAAAATTCGTTGAGAAGTTCCTTTTTTATTTTATCTAAGGATTTATCTTCATGACAAGAAAAAAAAGAAATTATTATAATGGAGATTAATATTCTTATTAGGTTTCTATTGGGCACTTTAATTTGCGTATTTCATTTTTCAGTCTTTCAATTTTGTGATTATGTATTTAAAAAATTGATTTTTTCCAGTTTCAACATTCTCTTCTACTGTCTTGATTTTATCACCCGTCACATTGTATTCATGTTTGAGCTCAATTGTTTTTTTAAATTCATTATTAAACAACTTAAACACTTTTTCTTCAATTAAATGCTCATTTTTATCATAATGAAAGATGGTTCGTGTAGTATCTCGATCATTATGTTCAATTTTTTTAACTTCCTTTAGTATG